>CBDUAS010000448.1:0-3813 GCA_965365185.1 uncultured bacterium
GGCTTCCGGGAGCTCCTCGCCGGGCTCGTGATGATCGGCGATGATCAGGTCGATACCGAGCTTGCGCGCGCGCGCCGCTGCATCGACCGCAGTGATCCCGCAATCTACGGCGATGACGACGCCGGCGCCCATCCCGTGCGCCCGCTCGATTCCCTTCGTCCGGAGCCCGTATCCGTCGTCGACCCGATGGGGCACCAGGTAGGTGACGTCCGCACCCAAGGCACGCAGGGCGAGGACCAGGACCACGGTTCCGGTGATGCCGTCGACGTCGTAATCCCCGTGGACGACGATGCGCTCGCCGGCGGCAACAGCCGCCAGCAAGCGATCGGCCGCAGCCTCCATCTGGGTGAAGGCGAACGGCGAGTGCAACTCGTCGAGACTGGGATGGAGGAACGAACGCGCTGCGGAGACGCTGTCAATCCCGCGGCAGGCGAGAACGCGAGCGGTCGTCGGCAGCAGGCCGAGTTGCTCCTCCAGGTCGCCGACGACGGCGGGATCGTGTTCGCGCAGAATCCAGGTCGGACGCGTCAGCTCTTCTAATCCTCCAGTCCGAGCAACGCCCCCATGCCGCGGAACTTGCGGTACCTCTTCTCGATCATCGCGTCCGGGTCCACACCGAGCAACTCGTCGAGCTGGCGCTCGAGTGTGGCTCCGAGAAGGGACGCAACCGCCTGCGGGTCGTTATGGGCGCCCCCTTCCGGCTCGCTGATGACTTCGTCGACCAGCCCCAACTCGAGCAAGTCGGGCGACGTCAGCCGCAGGGCGTCCGCCGCTTCTTCGGGATGGTCGGCATCGCGCCACAGAATCGACGAGCATGACTCGGGAGAAATGACCGAGTAGGTGGCGTATTGAAGAATGTTCACCCGATCGCCGACACCGATGCCGAGAGCGCCGCCGCTGCCGCCTTCGCCGATGACCGTGACGATGATCGGCACGCGCAGGGTCGCCATTTCGCGCAGGTTCCTGGCGATCGCCTCGGCCACTCCACGCGCCTCCGCTCCGGATCCCGGGTAGGCGCCCGGCGTATCGACGAACGTGAAGACCGGTCGGGCAAACTTCTCCGCCAACTTCATGACCCGCAGGGCCTTCCGGTATCCCTCCGGGTGCGGCATACCGAAATTCCGGTGCAGCTTCGCCTTTGTCGTGCGTCCCTTTTGCTGCCCGACCACGCAGATCGGACGGCCGTTGAACTCGGCGAAACCGGCGACGATCGCCGGATCGTCGCCGAACTGCCGGTCTCCGTGCAGTTCCAGAAAGCCGTTGAAGAGTCGTTCGACATAGTCGAGCGTGTAGGGTCTCTGCGGATGACGTGCCACCAGGGTGATTTGCCAGCGTGACAGGTTGCCGTAGATTTCCCGTCGCGTCTCGTCGAGACGCTCCTCCAACTCGGCGAGTTGGGCGTCGCGTTCCGGCGAAGCGGGGAAGAGGCCGAGCTCGTGGATTTCCTTCTCGAGGTCGGCAATCGGCTTCTCGAAGTCTTCGGCTTTACGGTCCATTGCGAGCAAGGAGGAGTCAAAGGGTGCGCCGGAGAGCACACAATCGAACGCAAAGGGTAGCACGCTGCCTTGCGGCCCAACGGCGCTCCCGGCACGATCTAGCAGGGTGCGAAACCGCATCCGGCCGTTGCCGTAGGGTCGCAGCACCGCCTCGAAACTCCGCGGGAGTCGCATCGTGGCCGTCTCCGCCAATCTCGTCATCACGTTGTTGCTCGCCCCGGCCCTGCTCGCGCACGTCGCGACAGCGACAAGTCCCACCGAAGCCGAAGGGCTGCCCGCCGAAAACCCGTCCGGACGGTGGATCGAGACGCCCAAGGGAACGCAGACGGGCGTCGCTGCCGTCGAGCCCCGACGCATCGACTTGCGCCTACAGGTCCGCCCGGCATTGCCGACCGTGCTGATCGAGGCGGACCTGACCTTTCGGGTCCTCGAGAGCGTGGACTCGGTGGTCTGGTTCCTGCGGCCCGACATGAACCTCGACGCGATCGAGGACGCGGACGGGATCCCGCTGGCCTACAGTCGCCGCCGAAGCATTGTCCGCGTCAGCACGCCTTCGCTCGATCGCGGAGCCGACATCACCTGGACGTTCCGCTACCGTGCCCGCTTCAGCGAGTCGCTTGCGGAACGAGGCCAGATGTTGTTGACCACTCCCTGGTACCCGCATGCTCGCGTAACGCCCGACCCGGACGAGTTTCAGCGGTACGTGCCGATGCCCATGAGCATGACGGCCACCCTCCCCGACCCCTGGGTGCTGGTGTCGTCCGGTACCAACCGCACGACCGCCGCGAGCGACGGGGACACCACGTACACCTGGCGCGATTCGGTTCCCAGCCCGCAGATACCGCTGGCGATCGGCCGCTTCATCGAGCGCACGCGACGCAGTGAGATCGGCGCCGTGCGCGGTTTTTTCGCTCCCGACGACCGCTCGCTGCTACGTCCCTACATGGACTACGTGGCGCAGGTAGCGGCCTTCTTCAGCGATCGAATCGGCCAGATAACGCGCCGCTCCTGGAACCTCGTGGCGATCGAGCTGCCGAATCAGGTCAGCGGACAAACGGTTCCCGGCGTCACGTTTCTGGAACGTCGTGACATCGACGCCAGCAACCCGTTTCCTTACAGGGTTCTGGCACACGAGGTAGCACACCTGTGGTGGAACCACTACGTCGAGATCCCGCGCGCCCGCGACGCATGGTTGCGCGAGGGGTTGCCCACGTACAGCTCATTGATGTTCCTGGCAAACGCTTACGGGAATCAGATGATGCGCCTCGAGCTCGAACGCTCCCGCCGCGTCGCCTTGTCGGTCGACACCGGCGAGCCGCTGGAGATGGGCTTCGAGATGGAGACCGCCGAGGCCGTTTACGCGCTCAACTATCACAAGGCTGCGTTCGTGCTTCACATGCTGCGAGAGGTCATGGGTCTCGACGCCTTCGCCGAGCTGCTTCGGCGGCTCTACGGGCTGCAGGAGGACCTGACCACCGAAGTGTTCGTTCGCGAAGCACAGGCTCAGCACGGAGACGACCTCTCCTGGTTCTTCGATCCGTGGCTGCGAACCGCCGACATCCCCAGCTTCGCGGTTCGCTATGGGTATCGCAGAACCGAGGATGGCTCATCGCGTTACCAACTCAGCGGCACCATCGAGCAGCGCGACGCCGCGATTCGCTTTCCGGTGCTCGTGCGCGTGCCGCTCGAAGCCGCGCCGCCGCTGGAAACGACGGTCTGGGTCGAGCCGGGAGTGAGCGAGTTCAGCATCCTGCTGCCCTCTCCACCGCGAGATCTCCTCTTCGACCCGCGCGGGGACCTGCTGTACCGTGAGGTGACCGTCGAGCCCGTCGACGTCAGGGGCTCAGCCTTTGACGGACGGAAAGAAGAACCCTTCGACGGCGCGGCCGAGCGCGCGAAACGGTGACAGGAGACGGGCAACGAACGATGGCGCGTCGGGCGCGCGTGCATCGTGGGCGGTCACGAGGCGGACGGCGGTGCGGCGGAACCGGTCTTCGAGGTCGTCGAAGATGGAGATGAAGCGCGCCCGCGGCCCGTCGGCGAGCCGTTTGAAATCGTCGGTCGCGAGCACGGATGTTCGCCACGCGGCCCAGAAGCCCTCGACCCAGGCGACCCGTTCCGTTACACCGGCGTCGGACTCCGCGTCGGCCTGCAGCGCCGAGAGCCAGGCTTCGACCGTCTCTCGCGCCTCCGTCGCATAGTTGCCGGCGAGCGCCTGGGCACGGTCTTCGTCGCTGTCGAGCAGCAAGCCCACGGCTGGAAAGTTGCTCCTCCAGGACGCGTGCCTGGCGGCAACCTCCCGGTGCTCACGGCGGAA
>CBDUAS010000449.1:0-3786 GCA_965365185.1 uncultured bacterium
GGACGTTGCCGGCCGTTGACTCGAGACTCACGAGGTCGGGCGCGTCGACGGTGCTCGCTACGTGGCGGAGATCCCCGATGTGGACCGGCTCCTGGTGGGGCGCAAGTCGCTCGACAAGCCGAAAACCGTGATCTTCGGAGCGGTCCTGATCACCGCTTTCACGCTGTTTTTCGCCAGCATCGGTATGAACTGAGCGCTAGCGCCAGCTCCCCGAGGGATGACCGCGGCCGCGGCGCCATCAGCCAGGCCGCTCGCGCGGCGCCACCCGGCAGCGAGCTGGCCGGTGACGCTGCAGCCGTGCGACGCGTAAAGGCCCTACTCGCCGCCGCTCTTGTCCGGAAGGAAGGCCTTCATCAGGTCGATCGGCAGCGGAAACACCAGTGTGGAGCTGCGGTCCGACGCCACCTCGGTGAGCGTCTGGAAATAACGGAGCTGCACGGCGACCGGCTCGGCGGCGAGCACGGCCGCGGCTTCGCGAAGCTGGTTGCTGGCCTGGAACTCGCCCTCGGCGTGGATGATCTTGGCACGCTTCTCGCGCTCGGCTTCGGCCTGGCGGGCGATGGCGCGGATCATCTCCTGCGGCAGGTCCACGTGCTTGACCTCCACCATCGACACCTTGATCCCCCAGGGATCGGTGTGGGCGTCGAGAATCGCCTGCAAGTCGGTGTTGAGGCGGTCGCGCTCGGCCAGCAGGCTGTCGAGCTCGACCTGGCCGAGAACCGAGCGCAGCGTCGTTTGCGCCAGCTGCGACGTCGCGTACATGAAATCCTCGACCTCGACGATCGCTCTGGTCGGATCCATGACGCGAAAATAGATGACCGCGTTGACCTTGACGGAAACGTTGTCGAGCGTGATCACGTCCTGCGGCGAGACGCGCATCATCCGGTCAATCGGCCAGAACACCAGGATGAGGCCCGGGCCCTTCGGCTCCGGCAGCAACCTGCCGAGCCGGAAGATCACGCCGCGCTCGTACTCCTTGAGCACGTTGATGACGCTGACGAAGTAGAGAATCACGAGCGCGAAAGCCATCAACCACGGGGTGAGAAACGGCATGCGTCAGCTCCTTTTGTCGTTGTCTTCGTCGCTCGTGCCGAGATCGCCGCCCCGCTGGGGCGGCCCTTCGCCGACCGGCAAGACCTCCACGCTGAGCCCCGACCCGATGTCGACGACCTGTACGGTGTCGCCGCGGCGGACGGGCGCCGTGGAATGCGCCCTCCACAGCTCGCCGTGCACGAACACGTGACCCCGGCCGTCCGCGCCGAAGTCGTCCTTGGCCCTGCCCATCTCCGAGACCAGCCCGGCGGTACCGGTGACCACGCGAGCCCGGTGGGCCCGCACCACCAGGTTGACCATCAACGCCATGATGGCGAGAAACGCCGCGGCAGTGGGTAGCACGAACCCGAGGGAGAGGCGCATTTCGGGAATGGGCCCGCGGAACAGCAGCATGGATCCGAGCACGAAGCTGATCACCCCGGCGACCGAGAGTAGCCCGTAGGAGACGACGTTGAACTCCAGGATGATGAACACGACGCCGAGCACCAGCAGCGCTAGGCCCGCGTAGCTGAAGGGCAGTTGTTGGAACGCCAGCAAGGCGAGCACCAGGCTGACGGCGCCGATCACGCCCGGGGCCACAGCCCCCGGGTTGGAGAGCTCGAAGTAGAGTCCGGCGGCGCCGAGTAACAACAGGAAATAAGCGATCTGCGGGTTCGCCAGCGTGGCGAGCACACGCTGCCGCAAGCTCATCCCGACGACTTCCACGCTCACTCCCTCGAGATCGAGGACCATGGCGTCGTCCTCACCGGCGCGCACCGTGCGTCCGGAGAGCTGTTCGATGACCTCGTCGACATCGTCGGCGATGAAGTCCGCGAGGCCGAGCTCGACCGCTTCGCTGGCGGCGAACGATCGTCCTTCCGAAACCGCCTCCACGGCTGCCTCCACCGGTCGGCCGCGTCGCTCGACGATCGACCGCATGTAGGCTGCGGCATCCTCGATGATCTTCGTGTACAGGGTCTCGTCGATCTCGCCGCCGCCCACCGAAACCGGCGTTGCCGCACCCATGTTGGTGCCGGACGCCATGGCGACGAAGTCAGCCGACATCGCGATCATGAACCCGGCGGACGCTGCTCGCGCTCCCGACGGAGAGACGTACACGGCGGTGGGTACTTCGCTGGCCAGAAACGCCTGAATGATGTCGCGCGTGGCGACGTCGAGGCCGCCCGGAGTGTCGAGCCGCAGGAGAAACAACGACGCGCTGCGGGCCTGCGCCCCGGCGAGGGATTCGATGATGAACTCGGCGGTGACGGGGCTGATGGCGTCGTCTACCTCGCAGACGAGTACGACGTCACCCTGCCGGGCGGCGCGCGAAGGTAGGACCAAGCCCACCGACAGTAGCGTGACCAGAGCGGCCACGATTGCGGCGCGTTGGTGCATCACACGACTATTGTGCACCGTTCACGGGCGGGATGCAGGGGTCGTGCGCCGAAAAGCCGGCGTGCACTACTGCTCAGGCTCTTCCCAAACGTCCAGCCGGCTACCGCCGCGGTCGGGAAAGAACAGCCAACCACCGAGGAGAAACAGCGCGCAGGCAACCGGATAGCCGATGATTGCCAGCACGTACGGATGCATGAGAGTGCCTGCGCGGCTGGCGACGAAAAACGCCCAGTAGATCTCGGGTACGGCCGGTATCACCGCGCTGAGAACGGCCACCACCCAGGCGCGGGCACCGTCATGGGCGCTGAACGCGATCCACACCGTGGACAGGTGGATGAAGAAGCCGAGCAAGACGAGGACCCACCACCCGACGTCACCGACGAGGAGCCGCGCTTTGCGCAGCGCTTCCCGGATGCCGGAGTCGCGGTCGAGGATGTCGCTCGGCTTTGCGCTCATACGACGTTGGCCCGTCGATGCTTCCGGCTGCGGTGGAACGTGAAGGCCCAGTTGCCGATGGATTCTAGTCTGTAGGGGCTGCTACGTATAGGGGACCGGCTCCGCATCCGGGCCGGGGCGATGTCGCGGGCGGCGTGGTTCAGCGCAGCGTCGTTGCCAGCAGGAAGACGTGCTTGGCGGTGCGCATCATCGCCGGCACGTCGGCGTACTCGTCCGGCGTTGCCCGGCCGCCACCCCTGCCGCCGCCGAGGCCGATCGCCAACGTGCCGCCGCCGATGGCGACGTTCATGTTCGACGAGCCGCTGTTCGACAGGCGCGGCTCGAAGCCCATCCACTCGCTGATGGCGATCGAGGTTTGCACGAGGGCGGAATCCAGCGCCCCCTCGATCTGGCCGCCGGGAGTGATCTGGAAGGGTTCCTTGGCAAGACCCAGCCCCGTCTCGGCGGCCACGTCGCGGAGGATCTCGTCGACGGCCGCCTCCATGGCGAGGATCACCTGCTCGTCGAGCGAGCGGACATCGAGTGAGAACCAGCCGCTTGCCGGCTTGTGGTTGTACACCTCGCCGCTGTGGATCTGGGCGATGTTCAGCACCGTGCGGCGGTCGGCGTCCTCCGGCGGGATGGGTATCTGCAGAATACGGTCGACGGCGCGCCCGATGGCCTGGTTCACGTTGGGCAGCCCGCCGCCCAGCGAGTGCCCCGGCGGCCCTTCGACGACGACCTTCCACCAGTGGATGCCGAGTGCCCCGTAGCTGATGCTACGGCCGTCGCCGAGCACGTCGACGAAGCCGACGGCGCGATCACGCATCTCCTCATAGATCGCCTTCATGCCGACGAGACCGGTTTCCTCCTGGGCGACAGCGGCGAAGACGATCGTGTAGGCGGGCTCGATGCCGGACT
>CBDUAS010000450.1:0-3785 GCA_965365185.1 uncultured bacterium
CAGCCCCGGATCTGTCTCTGCCCGCTATCAGGGGAGGGGTGATTCGGCTCGAAAGAGGTCCCCGACTTCTTCGTCGTGTGCGCCGTCGTAGGTAGCGGCGACAGCACGCAGGGAGGCTTCCACCAGAGGGTGGCGCGAGAGATCTCCGGCCCTCTCACCCAACACATTCGCTTCAACCAGACGGTTGACGGTCGGCTCGGCGAACGCAGCCACACCCTCGGGGAGGAACAGCGGGAAGATGTGCGTCTGCTCGAACTCGGCGTGGGTCTGGTAGAAGACGATCGGCGTGCGCTGCGAGAGATCGTGGTTGAGCAGGCGGCGTAGCCGCTGGTAAGCGGACTCGGAAAACGCCACGACCTCGTCGAGGTGGGCTTCCTCTTCCTGGTAGTAATAGATGTCGAAGTGCGGCGCGTTGTAGACCCAGAAGTCGAAGTTGTCGTAGGTGACCTTGTTCTTGCCGTAGGACGTGCCGTAACCGGTCTGGCGAATCTGCAGCTGGATGCCGCGGGCCGTCCCCTTGCTTTCCTCGGCCTGCATGATCCGTCCGGTCTTCTGCGCCGATTCGGTCTCATCGACGGGCGCCGACTGCGCCCGAGCAGGTGCGGCACTGATCAACATCGCTCCGGCAACCAGCGCGGCGGCGACCAACAATGCCGTCGCGTTTCGGCCTGCGGCGATGATTCGGTTCCTGGTTCGCATGTCACGTTCCCCCGTCGATCGTGAGCGAGCTTGCATTCGGTTGCCTCCCTGACTAATAGATCAAAACTCGTTGTTGCTCGACTCGCCGCGGCGTCACCGCATCGAGGAGTTGCGGCAGCAGCTCCTCGAGCGTCTCGACATACATGTCGTCCGCCGGAATCTCGTCATCGGCGGCGAACTCGCGGCTGCCCTCGAGATCGCCTTCCAACAGGATCGAGCCATCCTCACCACGCAGCAGCGCAAAGTGCATGGTGACGTCGTACTGGACGATATTGCGGAAGCGCGAGACTTCGGTGACCTCACCGTTGGGCGCGCGGATCTTCTCCGAGACCAGCCGTGACGCGGTGCTGGTTTCCAACCCGATGCGGCCGGTGAAGATCAGGTCAGCGCCGGACTGCTCGGCGATGTCCCGCCACATTGCCGCGTCGGTCAGCGGGTCGGCCGCCGTTGAGGTGATCCCTCCCGGCATGTCGACCGCCTGGAAGAAGCTTCGCTGCACGATACGACGACGGAAATAGGCTACCGCCCGCGGCCCCACGGGTACGGGCGCCTGCGGCGTGGTCACGATGAACGGACCCACCAGAATGCGCTCGTAGTCGGCGAGGTCGCGTCCCTCCGCTTCGGGCACGGAGATGATTACCGGCAGGGTCCCGCGACGTCGCTCTCCCTCGGTCTCGCGCACGCCGAACTCCTCCTCCGGCACGCCTTCGACGACGTCCGAGATGCGTGCCTTGCGAAAGCTGGCGAAGTTGTCGAGAACGTCGGTGCGTTCCGCCCCCGACGCGTGCTCGAGGGCGCTGCGGTAGTTCTCGTCCGCGCGCTCGTACTCCCCGTCCCGCTCGTACAAGACGGCGAGGTTGTTGTAGCTGCAGGCAACGCCGGGATCGATGGCAATCGCCTTGAGCCAGCGGAACTCCGCCTCCTCCCAGCGGCCGGCATCGGCGGCGCGCACGCCGTCCTCGCATTGGTCATAGGCCTTGTCCGAATCCTGCGCCGACGCCGAGCCAGGGAACAACAGCGCCGCCAGCAGGATGAACGCGCCACCGAACAACGAAACGGCCGCGCCCGAGCCCGTAGCGGGCCGCGCGCGCAGCTTCAGGTATTTGCAGTTATTCGCCATGAAACAGCGATCCCTCATCGGAACCTTGTCTTATGGGGACCAAACGGAAGGAGTAGGGGGGACAAGAGGATTGTACTGACGTAGGACTTTGAGCTGCAACTGTCGCACGGGTGGCCGTGTTCGGCGTGCCACACCAGACGACGGGAATCCGGCCGCTCGTGGCCGTCTCCTCACATCATGGAGGCACGGCCAGAAAACGCTCGGGGCGCCCGGGTGCACACGATCCGCCGGCGCTCGAAGGGCTACCCGCACTTGCTCGAGCAGATCGACGACCCACCCGACCGGCTCCACGTGCGGGGCGAGTTGCCACCGGGTGACGGCATCGCGGTCGTGGGATCACGGGAGTGCAGCGGCTACGGGCGCCGGCTCGCGTACCGGCTCTCGCTCGATATCGTTCGCTGTGGATTCACGGTCGTTTCCGGTCTGGCACGCGGCATCGACGCCGCCGCTCACCGGGGCGCCCTGGACGGAGATGGACTCACCGTCGCCGTGCTGCCCGCGGGTATCGATCGCCTCTACCCCAGGCGGCACGTGAACCTCGCCTCACGCATCGCGCGCAGCGGAGCGCTGGTCACGGAGTTCGACCCGGGCACCGAGGTGCACCGTGGCAGCTTTCACCAGAGAAACCGGATCATCGCCGGCCTCGCCGTGGCCGTTGTGGTGGTCGAGGCGGCACACAGGAGCGGCGCGAAGATCACCGCGAATTACGCGCTGCAGTACAACCGCGAGGTCCTGGCGGTGCCGGGCCCGGTGGGCTCATCAACCAGCGAGGGGGCCAATTCCTTGATCGCGGAGGGAGCCGCCGTGTGCACCGGCATCCAGAGCCTCCTGCGACAGCTTCCCCGGCATGTCCGGAACAGGGCGAGGCCCAGGCTTCGGAAGGCACGCGAGGAGATCTCCGCCCACATCGAGGGCCTCGACTCCGTTGCCCGCGCGGTGCTCGCGGCCATTCCGCCGCACCAATCCTGCAGCGTCGAGGAGCTCGCCGCTGCGACCGCGGTGAGCCCGGGGCGGCTGCTCGCGGCGTTGACGGAAATCGAATTGCGGGGGCTCATTCGTGCAGTCGGCAGCCAACGGTACGAGCGCGTGTGATAGGTTCTTTGACTTCTCGGACTCGCGTGGCCTCGACATCGAGAAGAAGCCCACGAAGCGAGAGGCAGGCATGGGAAAGTCCCTCGTCATCGTCGAATCGCCGGCGAAGGCGCGCACAATCAACAGGTATCTGGGTGATTCCTTCGACGTGAAGGCGTCCATGGGACACGTGCGCGATCTCCCGAAGAAGGGGCTTTCCGTCGACATCGAGAACGACTTCGAACCCACCTACGCGCCGATCGAAGACAAGAAGAAGGTGATCGGCGAGCTCAAGCGCGCCGCCAAGCGCGCCGACGCGATCTACATCGCCACGGACCCCGACCGTGAGGGCGAGGCGATCGGCTGGCACCTGGTTCAGCTCCTCGACACTGCCGACAAGCCGGTCATTCGTGTCCTGTTGGAGGAGATCACCAAGGACGGGGTCGCCCGTGCCTTCGACCATCCCGGCGAGATCGACGGCGACAAGGTGGACGCGCAACAGGCCCGGCGAATCCTCGACCGCATCGTCGGCTACAAGCTTTCACCCCTGTTGTGGGACAAGGTGCGGCGGGGCATCTCCGCGGGTCGGGTGCAGTCGGTCGCGCTGCGGCTGGTGGTCGACCGCGAGCGCGAGATCGAGGCCTTCGTGCCCCAGGAGTACTGGTCGCTGCGCGCTCATCTGGAGGGTGACGAGCCGCCCACGTTCGAGGCCGAGCTGCGCCGCAAGGACGGTGAAAAGATCGCCGTTGCCGACGAGACGGCGGCGCTCGAGGTGCTTGCGGACCTCGGCGTATCGACGCCGGCCATCGAGCGCGATGAAGAGGACAACATCGCGACGCTTGTCTCCAGCGGCATCGAGTGGCGCGTCGCCGGCGTCGAGGCGAAGAAACGGCGG
>CBDUAS010000451.1:0-3781 GCA_965365185.1 uncultured bacterium
ACCGTCCGCGGCCGGGTAAGCTCGGGTCCAGGCTACCGGCATGGGTGCCTTGTCGGTGGCGGGCGGTGCGTCAGCGGTCATGCCGTCCAGCGGTTGGCCGGTCGCCAGAATGAGCGAATCCGGCATCGGGTACGCCTGGTAGCCGCCCGACACGACGTGTACGTCGCGCACGCCGCGCAGAATCGGGTGATCCGACTGTTCGGCAACCACGCTGATGCTCGTGCTTTGCTGGTGATTGGTGCCGTGGTGGCCTACCCAGGTTTCCCCCAGCACCTGCCGGCCGAAGCCGCCCTCGTATTCCGTGCCCTCGTGGTCCCACGTGTACCTGACGAACGGTCCGTCGGCGATGCGAAAGGCGTGTGTCGACGTGCGGATGCCGAACACCGGGCCGCCGCGCTCGAGGTAGTCGACGATGTGCTGCATCTGCTCCGCGGGGAAATCCTGGAAGCGCAAGCCGACGATCAGCAGGTCGGCCTCGCGAAGGACTTCGAGCCCGGCGATGTTCGAGCTGCCGGGCTCGATGAAACCTTCACCGTCGAGGGTGAAGAACACGGTGGCGCGGAAGCCGAGGTTGTTGGCCAGGATGCGCGCCATCGCCGGCAGGATCTCCTCCGAACGGTATTCGTGATCACCCGCGATGAGCACGATGTGCTTACCGGCGCCCGGCCCCGCGCTTCCTTCGTACGCCACACTGTAAGGATTCTCCTGCCGTTCGGCGCCGGCTACACCGGCAAGGGCAAGCGCGATCGACAGAAACATGGGCAGAAGACGCATATCGGCTCCATTCTTTGCCCGGCGAACACGTGGGGGTCCATGCGCTCGCCGGTCAACGCGGATCACGACGAGTGCGGATCGGAGGACGGAATCGGTGGCGCCAATTCTAGCCGCTCGGCGCCGCGCGTCCCAGAGGGGCCGCGTGCCGCCGGCGCTCGCGTCGCCGCTCCCCCGCGAGGTCAGGAACGCCGTCGTCGGCCCGCCTCGTCCGCGCGCACGACTTCCCTGCGCCGGACCCGTCACACGTTCACCACGGGCTGCTAGGATCGCGGGGTGCTGAACACCAACGGACTGCGCACCAGAATCGGGCTCTTCGGCGTGCCGGCTGCGGCGCTGATGCTGCTGCTGTTCGTCGACCTCGATCCGGGGCGTCCGGAGATCACGCGCATGGCCGCGGTCGCCGTGCTCATGGCGGGCTGGTGGATCACCGAGGCGATCCCCATTCCGGCCACCTCGCTTCTGCCGGTGGCACTGTTCCCCCTGCTGGGCATCCTCGACGGCAAGGTCACTGCCGCGCTCTACTTCAACGACACCATCTTCCTGTTCATCGGTGGGTTCATCTTCGCGCTGGCGATGCAGAAATGGAATCTGCACCGGCGCATCGCGTTGCGCATCATCCTGATCCTGGGGTCGGGGCCGATGCGCTTGATGTTGGGCTTCATGGTGGCGACGTGGTTTCTGTCGATGTGGATCTCCAACACGGCCACCACCATGATGATGGTGCCGATGGCGTTGGCGATCATCTTCCAGCTCCGCGACCAATTCGGTTCCGAGTCGGTCTCGACCTACGCCATCGGGTTGCTGCTCGCAGTGGCCTACTCCGCGTCGATCGGCGGCATTGCGACGATCATCGGTACGCCGCCGAACCTGTCGTTTCGTCGCATCTTGACGATCTTGTTTCCTCAGGCGCCGGAGATCTCGTTCGCTGACTGGTTCCTCTTCGCCCTGCCGTTGTCGGTCACCTTCCTGCTGGTGTGCTGGGGGCTTCTCGGCAGGCTTTTCGCGCGCGACGTGGGTTTCGAGGGGCACAAGACGGACATGTTCCGGCGGGAGTACGACAAGCTCGGTCCGGTGGGTTTCGAAGAGCGCGCCGTGATGATCCTCTTCGGGCTGCTGGTGTTTTTGTGGATGTTCCGCCGCGACCTGTTCTTGATTCCGGGTTGGTCCCGGCTATTACCGGATCCCGATCTCGCGTACGACGGAACGGCGGCGATCATCGTCGCCATCATCCTGTTCCTGATACCGGCGCGATCCCGCCCGGGTGAGAGGCTCATGGACTGGGAGACCGCGGTGAAGCTGAAGTGGGGCATCGTTCTGCTGTTCGGGGGCGGCTTCGCGCTCGCCGGGGGCTTTGCCGAATCGGGCCTTTCGGCGTGGCTGGGTGGGCAGCTCTCGGCGTTCGCCGACTTCCCGCCCCTGGTCCTGGTGCTGGTGACCTGCGCGGCGATCACGTTCCTCACCGAGCTGACGTCCAACGCGGCGACCACCGAGATGGCGCTGCCGGTGCTCGGCTCGCTGGCGGTCGCCATCGAGGTGAACCCGCTGCTGCTCATGGTGCCGGCGACACTGAGCGCGTCCTGCGCTTTCATGCTGCCGGTGGCGACGCCGCCCAACGCGATTGCCTTCGGCTCCGGCGAGCTGCCCATGAGAGACATGGTACGCACCGGAATACTCCTCAACCTGATCGGCATTCTGCTGGTCACGGCGGCGATCTACCTGCTCGGCATCGGGGCGCTGGGCATCGACCTGGCGACGATGCCGGAGTGGGCGACGGCGCCGTAGGCGAAGGACGGCCGAGGTTCTTCTCCCGAAGCCGCGCCGGCAGGCGGGTGGTGCCCGTGTGGCGTGCAAATCGGACGCGAGTGTATTATTTACTGCTCAGACCGCGGCCAAGACCATGGGCAAGCGTCGTATCGACGAGCGGGACATCATGTTCTCGCGATTCCTTCTCGAACCGGGAAGCGAGCGGTTCGACGCCTACTATCGCGAGCACCCCGACAAGCAGGCGGCCGACGCCAGGTTTCGTCGACTTCCCGGCCTGCTGCGGCCCGGCGCGTCGGCATACGATCCGGTGCACTTCGCCGCGGGGCGCGCGACCTTCGAGACGGTCGAGCACCTGCGAGCGCTGGTCGACGGAGAGGTGGCGTCGGAGCGCATCGAGGTCGACCCGGGTGCGATGACCGATTTCCTGTCGCGCTGGATCCTCAAGCTCGGAGCACACTCGGTCGGCATCACCCGACTTCTCGACGAGCACCTTTACACCCACATCGGCCGCGGCGATGACTACGGGCGGCCGGTGCAGCTCGATCACCCGTTCGCCATCGCCTTTACCTATGAGATGGACCACGAAATGGTGGCTCGCGCGCCCATGGCGCCGACGACGATGGAATCGGCGCGCTGCTACCTGGACTCGGGAGCCATCGCGGTGCAGGTGGCGATCATGTTGCGCCGGCTCGGGTACGCCGCGCGGGCCCACATCGACGGCAACTACCGCGTCGTCTGCCCGCTCGTCGCACGCGACGCGGGGTTGGGCGAGATCGGCCGCATGGGGCTCCTCATGACGCCGCGGCTGGGGCCGCGCGTTCGCATCGGGGTCATCAGTACCGAGATGCCGCTTGTCCCGAGTCCCCGCAACCGAGATCCGTCCGTCGAAGACTTCTGCACCATCTGCGATCGCTGCACGACCATGTGCCCGGCGAAGGCGATTCCGTCCGACAAGCGCGACGTTGCCGGCGAGCGGCGGTGGCAGATCGACTCCGAAGCCTGCTTTACATACTGGTGCCGCATCGGCACAGATTGTGCCCGTTGCATGGCCGTATGCCCCCACGCGCATCCCGATACGCCGTTTCACCGTGCCGTGCGCTGGGGCGTGCGTCGCTCGGGGCTGTTCCGCCGCCTGGCTCTGGAAGCCGACAAGTGGGTCTACGGCAGGTGGCCGGCGCCCGAGCGTTTGGCGGATTGGATGAAGACCGATGCGCCCGAACGCACCGGCAGGGGCAATGCTGAT
>CBDUAS010000452.1:0-3777 GCA_965365185.1 uncultured bacterium
CGGCGCCACCGCCGGGGCGGCGTCGACGACGGCGAAGGCGCTCACCGCCATGGGGACGATGGGCGCGGCTCCGACCAGCGTCAACAGCAGGGCGCGGGCGTTGCCCACGCCGCGCCCCCGAAATACCGCCGCCAGAATGGTCGACTCCGGAACGTTGTGCAGCGCGATGGTGGCGACGATCCAGATGCCGAGCCGCAGATCGACCGCCATGGCCGCGCCCACGGCCAGCCCCTCCGCCGCCGAGTGCAGCGCGCCCACGAGCAACACGTCGGAAGCGTAGGTCGCGGGTGCCGGGCCCTGCAGGTTGCGCTCCAGGTCTCCCGTTCCCGAAACCTGGTGGGTCCACCAGACGAACCCGATACCCAACAGGGCGCCGAATCCCAGCGTCAGGGGCTGCCCGGCGATGCCGCGCTCCGCCAGCACGTAGGCGGCGCCGAGCATCGCTCCGGCGGCGGCGGCGTTGGCCCAGCCGAGCCAGGCGCGCGGGACCGTCTCGCGTCCGAGCACCGGCAAGATACCGGCTGCCGCGATCACCACCGCGCCCGCGGACGAAGCGAGCACTACCAGGACCGGTTCCATCACGGGATCAGCTTAGGATCGCAGTCGATATCCGACAAGCTGGATCGCGGCGCGCAAATGACCGCTGAATTCAACCGCCAGGAACGTCCGTCAGATTTGACCTGGGGTATGGAAAACGCCGAGCAGTCCGTCTGATACTCAGATGCAAGTATCGGTTTATTCCACATTTCTGGCGGGGAAGGGGAGGTAGCAATGCGGGGCGCGATAAGTGTTGCCGTCGCTCTGACGGCCTGCGCGGTTTGCGCGCCGGCGCAGGCCCAGGATGGCCAGTATTATGTTTTGGACGGGTTCGGCGGCGTGCACGCCGCAGGTGGTGCGGCGACGATAACGCCCGCGACTCCGTACTTCGGCTTCGACATCGCCAGGGACCTCACGTTTGTTCCGTTGGGCAACGCCATTGGCCACGGTGACGGTGTCCTTGTCCTGGACGGGTTCGGCGGCGTACACGCTGGCGGCGCCCTTGCCGCCGATCCGCCGTCTTCGACTCCGCCCTACTTCGGGTTCGACATCGCCCGCGCGATCGTCTATCGCAACGTGCCACCGCGGGTCACGGGAACGTTCATGAACCTCGGCCTCTCGGTCACGTCGAGCACCTTCGTGGTCCTGAGCAGCGACACGATCGTCGCCCCGGACGACGGCCGCGTGGTCGTCTTCGGCACCTCGGAGTTGCACTGCTCGGGATCGGGTGGGGTCTCAGCGGAGTTCTCCGTGGCGATCAACGGGACGACGCCACCCGCGGGGCACGACCTGCTGCAGAGGATCCCCGAGTGCTCCGGCGGCGCCGATAGCCGCATCTACGCCATCACGCACGTGTTCCCGGTGTCTGCTGGGGCTCACACGTTCAACCTGATCGGTCGCAGGGTGTCGGGTACGCCCAGCCTGACGTTCACGGACCGCAGCATCGTCGTGATCTTCGTAGACCAGGACAGGTTCGGCTGGTCGTAGGGAGGCAGATCGCCTGCGGCCTGGCGGCCGGCGAGTAGCAGCACCACGCCGCCTGGGCGTTCAAGATCGAAGGCCGGTAGAGAGGGCCGTCGGTTGATGTGAACGAAGGCCCACCTCTGCCGCGAACGCCCCTCAGCCTTCCAGCATCAACCTGCGGATCTGCTTGAACGGGATCGACCCGTAAGTGAGCAGCTTGTCGTTGAACCGCTTCAACGTGTAATGGCTGCCCATGCGGCGGGCGTACTCGTCGCGCAGGTCGAGAATGACGCGCTCACCGATGATCTCGCGGCCGGGCGGCGAGGGGCTCTGCGAATCGCGCTGCACCTCGATGAAAGCATTGGTCGGCTCCATGCCGATCTCGTCGATGTAGGCCTGAACGGCCTCGTCGAAGGTCATCTCTCCCTTGGCCATCTTGAGCTTGGTGATGATCCGCTGGATGCGCCACATGCGCATCTGTAGCCGCGCCATGTGGGTCTTGAGGCCGGTGAGGTAGTCGAGCCGATCGTCGTAGTAGCCCTCGTCGGGTAGCAGCTTCTCCAGATAGAACGACCACGCCTGGCTGAAGTAGATGCTGCCGTAGGCGCGGCGGATGGGTCGCGTCACGTTCGCCACCGACGCCGCCCGCTGCACGTTGTGCCCCAGCCACTCGTGGTACGAGATCACGTGGGTCCAGTAAGGGTTGTAGGAGCGGATCCTGCTGGCCTTTTCCTCCTCGGTGAGGATGTCCTCGAGCGGCGTGAGGATGTAGTAGCCCGACTGGCGGCCGGCAACGGTCGGGCCGCCGGTAGCGCCGCCGAAGCTCAGTGTGCGGCGCGCCATCGGCGGGCTGATACGAGCGCCGTAGTCGATGTAGTCGGGGATGGTGACCACGTGGCTGCCCTCGTTGCGCAGCCACGAGCTGGCGAGGTCGACGAAGCTTTGCGCCATCGGCAGGACCTGGTCCCACGGCGGCGCCTCTTCCTTCATTGCCTCCCAGGTCGTGTGCAGGTCGCCCGACGGGTGGATCTTCTTCGCCAGCTCTTCCATCTCCGCGCGGGTGACGACGGCGTCTTGCTCGGCCACCCGAAGCATCTCGTCGACCGGATAGTCGTCGAGCATCTCCTTGCCGATCTGGTAGGCGTTGATCTGCTCGGGCGTCCAGGTGGGCGGACGCGTGGAGCGGGGCAGCAGGTCCTCCTGCAGCCAGCGCTCGTAGTCCTCCACAGCCTCGAGCGCAACCACGGCGGCGGCCTCGAGATCGCGCTTCAGCGCCGGGTCCGGGATCCAGGCGTTCGGCACGTACTCGGTCAGCAGCAGCCTGGCGTAGTAGGCCTGGTAGATGGCGTTCTCGGTCCAGGTACGGGCCGGGATGGTGAGGTTGCGCTTGCCTTGCTCGAAGCGATCGCCGGCCCGACGCAGCTCGGCGATGGCGGCGCGGGCGTTGGCGTCGGTGTTGGCCTCCGGGCGCAGGAACAGCCGGTTGGTGGCGCCGAACGAGATATAGGAGCCCGGGTTGATCTTGAACGACTGCACGTCTTCGTACTCGAAGATGCGCGTTCGCATGTAGGCCTCGAGCAGGTCGTGGTCGACCTGGTCGTCGAGGCCGAGGCGCTCGTAGTCGACCTCGGCGAGCTCGTCGAGCAGGGTCCGGTACTCGTCGGCCGCGGCCAGGTATCCGGCTTCGTCGCGTGTCGCGGCACTCACGGCGAGGCCGCGATCGACGAGCTCGTGGAGTCGCTCGGCTGCCGGAGCCTGGCGCTGGGCGCCGGCCGGGGCGACCGTGACGGTCAAGACGGCCGCCAGAATCAGGGCGACCTGGATGCGGCGAGAATCACGCGGGGAACGGGCGTTCATTTTCTCTTCCTCCCTTGCTGCTCGCTTATTGCCGAACCGGGTGTGCCGTGCCGCACAAGGTGCCGCGGCGCGCATCGCGCTACCTTTCAGAGCCCTCGGCGAGCGGGTCGTTGCCGTCGAGCAATACCCGCATCCACCAGTCGTGAATGCCCTTGCTGTAATGGGCCCGCTGGCTGGCCTGCACGCCGTGGCGGCTGTCGGGATAGAGAAACATCTCGAATTCCTTGTTGTTCTCCATCAGCCAGTCGATCACCTGGATGGAGTTTTGCGCGTGCACGTTGTCGTCGATGAGCCCGTGGGTGATGCGTAACCCACCCGTGTAGCGATCGATCCAGGTGAGCACGGCGCCGCCACTGTAGCCCTCCGGGTTTTCCTGCGGCGTGTCCATATAGCGCTCGGTGTAGACGGTGTCGTAGAGCT
>CBDUAS010000453.1:0-3771 GCA_965365185.1 uncultured bacterium
CGTCGAGCACGTAGATGGTCGGCCAGCCGCTGACGTTCCAGGCGGTGGCGATGGGACCCTTGGTCGGCTCCTCGCCGTGACCGTCCCACCAGGCGCGGTAATCGAGACGCTCGTCGAGCTTGGCCTGTCGGGCTACCTCTATGTCCGCGTCGCTGTTGACGCCCAGAAGGACGAAGTCCTCCTCGTCCATGACCTCGAGCAACAGGCGCTGGTAGGGATACTCGCTGCGGCACGGCCCGCACCACTGACCGGTAAACACGATCGCCACCACCCTGCCGCGGTAATCAGCGAGCTCGAACTCGACGCCGTCGAGATCCTTGCCGGCAATGTTCGGCGCCACCCTGCCGAGCATGAGGTTTTGCACCATGAAGCGGGCCTTCTCGAACAGTTGTGCGTGATCGGGATGGTCCGCCACCAGTCTGTCGAGCTGCGCCACGACCCGGGACTCCTGCTGGGGAGTCAGGTAACCGCTCGCCAGGCGCGTCGTGTAGCGCCACAGGTGCAGCCCGGCCTGGCTCTCGAAGTCCTCGGCGGTTGCGGGCCGCACCAGCAGCTCGTCGAGGACGGCGATGATCTCGTCGACGAGCTCATCGGCGAAGGGCTCTCCCCCGGTGTCGTACGCGGATGCCGCCCGGAAGCCGATTTCCGCCCGCAGCGCTTCTCCGGCCGTGCCGGCCTCTTGTGCCTGCGAATCCCCGGACTCGACGTCCGCCGCTCCCGCGGTTGCCAGGGACCGATCGGCATCCAGCACGGCGGCAGCTTCGCCGGGCGCGCCCGGTCCATCGACGTTGTCGGAGAGTGCGAAGATCAGGCCGGCGATCAGAGCGCCGACCCCGAGAACGAACGCGACGACGCGGATTGGGCTCATCGGGGCCTCCTGGGCAGGCTCATCCGGCAATCCAATCCCATTCGAGGCACGAGAACAAGCGCGGACGCAGGCTCGGGAGGGAGCAGACGCCGACCCTCCGCCGTCGACAGCACCCTGGGATTCACCCCCGCCCTCGACAGCACCGGGGGATGACCATGCCCGGTGTAAAGGCGCGGAAGGTCTGCGAGACTTTGCTACTGTTGCCGGATGTCTCCTGCCTGGACCGACCGCATCACCGCGGGCTACCTGATCATCGTTGCCGCGCTCGTCATCGTGCAACGTCAGCAGGTAGAAGGCTGGGCCGCGATCGTCGCTGCGCATATGGCGCTGGCGGCCGTGATCCTGTCGCTGCGTCGCCTTCCGAGCTCGGCGCCGGGAGCGATCAAGGTCCTACGCGACTGGTACCCGGTGCCCTTGTTCGGCCTTCTGTTCAAGGAGGTCGAGCTGCTGGCCGCAGCCATCGGAAACTGGAGCCTCACCGATCGAATCCAGCGGCTCGAGCAGCGGATCTTCGGCGGCCAGCCTGCCGAGTACCTGAGCGAGGCACTCCCCTGGGTGCCGCTGTCGGAATACCTGCACTTCTCCTACATCTCGTACCTGGGCTTCGTCCCGGTGGTCGGCGGAATCTGGTATGTGCGCGGCCGCCGCGACGCGTTTCGCGAGCTCATCTTGCTGTTTTCCGCCACGATGGCGATCAGCTACCTGTTCTTCATCACCTGGCCGGTCGACAGCCCCTACTATCTTCTCGAGCCCCCCGGAGCGCCACTGGCGGGCAACTTCTTCTACGACCTCGTGCATTTCGTCTCCGACCGCGGGGGGGCCCGCGGCGGCGCCTTCCCCAGCGCACACGTATCGATCGCCTGCATCGTTTGGCTGGTCGCCTGGAGTCACGACCGCCGCCTGAGTCTGTGGCTGACCCCCCTGGTCGCCGGCATCCTGTTGGCGACGGTCTACGGACGCTTTCACTACGTGCTCGACGTGATCGCCGGTGTCGTTCTCGCCACGTCCGTGTTCGCGATCTACCGGGCGAAACACCCGATCTGAACCTGCCGTTGCTCGCAGAGCCTCCACCCTGGCCGCGGCTCCTCGCATCGCAGCGTAGGCACCTGGTGACAGCACGGAAATCTCGACGAGTCGATGAACAATTCTTTTGACATAAAGCATGATTTATATTACATTACGTAATGTATTTTTTACATTCTCATGCCGCGAACCCTGCACTCTGGAGGGCGCACGATGGACTTCATGGCTTGGCTGGCCCCGCTGTTCCTCGGTGTCATCGGCATCGCCGCTGTCGCCGGGTACCTGGTGATCCGGGCCTGGCCCGAACGCCCCGAGCTCAGCGCCGAGGAGCGGGCAGAGATCGCCGATGCGCCGATGGCTCCGCTGCAGAGGCGCGCCTGGCTCGGCCTCGCGATCGCCGTCGTCACCGCGGCGATCGTCACATGGATGGTGGCCACCAACGGCGCCGCCGAGTACTGGGACAATGACGCGTTCCGGCTGCGCGTCGTGTTCGTGTTCATCGGCGGGCTCATCGCCTGGGCGGTCGTGCCCGCCCTGCTCTTGCTGAAAGACGGAGCCGGCAAGGCACTCGACGAGCGCGATCATGCGATTCTGGCGCGGGCGCCAACGATCCAGCCCGCCGCCATCCTCATCGCTCTGGCGGCGTGGATGATCGCCCTTGCCGACCGATTCCACGATCAGGGCGCGGTGCCCGTCGTGTATCTCTACCTGATCTTCGGCTCGGTGATGTTGGTCAACATGATCACCCAACCCCTCGGTGTGCTGCTCGGTTACTGGATCGGACTCCGCCATGGCGAAGGCTGATATCAGCAACCGAATCCGGCGTCTGCGCTTCGACCACGACGAGATGACCCAGCAGCAGCTCGCCGACCATGCCGGCTGCACCCGCCAGACGATCGTGCTCCTCGAGCAGGGCCGCTACGTCCCCTCGCTCGCACTGGCGTTTCGGATCGCCCGTACGTTCGGTTTGACCGTCGACGAGGTGTTCGAGTACGAGGGAGAGCCGGGTTAGCGGCGTGTTCCCCTGGCGACTGTGATCGGCCTCGGCAAGATGCCGCAAAGCCCGGCGAGTCGGTGTCCGGCTAGCGCAGGCGCATCTCCTCGGCCATCGTGCGGATACGCGTGAGCGAGCGCTGCATCTCGCTCCAGCCGTACCACAGGGCGTAGTCCGGGTTGTTGTGAAACGCGCCCTGGAACGCCCGCATGCGGTGCTCGAGGAACATCACGAACAGCTCTTGCTCGATCTCGGTCGGCGCATCGTGGAACGTCAGCAGGTCGGGAAAGTCGTAGGCGTAGCCGTCCGGGCGCTCGAGGAACCCGTCCTCGTAGAGTCCCGCGACGAGGCGAATGGCCTCGGCCATGAGCTCGTCCGCCTCGCGGATCATGTCGTCGCCCTTGGCCAGCTCTTCGCGGGCGTAGTTTTCCGAATGGCACTCGCTACAGGTGGCGATCATCTTGTCGCGCTCGGTTTGCCAGGCCTCCTGCGTCAGGCGGGCGACATCAGCGGCCTCCACGACATCGAGGCGTCCGGTGGGGTTGCCCTCGGGATCCAGCACGCCGAGACCCTGCAGAATCGTGACGCGATTGGCCGCCCAGCGCTCATCCTCGGGCATCGGCAGGCGGACCGCGAGGAATCCCCAGGCGGTGCGCACTTCGTGGTTGGTGTCCTGCATGTGACACGTCTGGCAGGTCGGCGCGGCGGCGTCCTCCGGAAGCGTGCCGTTCTGCTTCAGCAGCGCGCGGACGCCGTGCTTCGACGCCGAGTACATCTCCCACTGCGGATGGTCGAAGCCCATGTGGCAGGTCTGGCACGCCTGCGGCTGGCGGGCCTCCTCGGCGGAGAACAGGTGGCGCGTGTGGCAGGCGTCGCAGGAGGCGAC
>CBDUAS010000454.1:0-3762 GCA_965365185.1 uncultured bacterium
GCCAGCTTCCACACCTCGAACTCGTTCTCGTAGGTGAGCGTGGTGCCGTCGGGGCTCATCGACGGGTACTGCACGCCGTCGGAGCCGTGGTCGGTCACCTGTGCGAGGCCGGAGCCGTCGGGCGCGATCTTCCAGATGTTGAAGATGCCGTCGCGCTCCGACATGAAGTACACCATGCCGTCGGCGCCCCACATCGGGTAGGCGTCCTGCGTGTGGGTGCGGAACTCCTCCGTGTCGGCGTCGGTGAGCTGTCTGATCTCGCCGCTGGCCAGATCCTGCAGCCAGATGTCGGTCTGGCTGTTGCCCCGGTAGCCCTTGCGCCAGTAGCGCATGCCGTAGCGGTTGAAGGCGATCTGCGAGCCGTCGTGCGAGATCATCCCCGCCGCGCCCTGGTCCATGTCCATCGCCACCGGCAGATCCCCCAACGGCGACACCGTGTACAGCGGCGAGTAGAACGGATGCGCCCCGCGCGAGGTGGCGAAGATGATGCGCTCGCCGTCGGGCGTCCAGTACAGCACCGTGTCGGACGTCGTATGGAACGTGAGCTGCCGCGGCACACCGCCGGTCGTCGGCACGACGAAGACGTCGTTGTTGCCCATGCGATTCGAAGTGAAGGCGATCCACTGCCCGTCGGGCGAGAAGCGCGGGAAGGTGTCGTTGGCGACGTGGGCGGTTAGGCGACGGGCGTTGGCGCCGTCGTTGTCGGCGACCCAGATGTCGCCGTGGTAGCTGAAGGCGATTTGGCCGTTGCTGCTGTGGGGGTAGCGGGCGAATTTTATGGGGTCGGCGTTGGCGGGGGAGACGAAGGTTAGGGAAACGAATGCGAGCAGCGTGACGAAGAGCGCGTTGGCACGAAGGGTGCGCATCGGTGGGCCTCCTGAGGCTGGGGTCGCGCGCCGGGGCCGGCGATGGGGAGGCGACGTCAGCGGGCTTGAACGATCGACTCGACCTACGTCGAAACGCTACCAAGGAACACTCGTCCCGTCGACGGCGCTGGCCAATTCCACACCAGACGACGGCCCACGAGGTCGAGACCGTCGTGGAACGCGACGACTGCTCGTGTTGGCCGTCGACTCGAGCCTGTCCTCAAGGACCCATCAGCGATGCCGGCACCACGCCGACTCCGTCCTTGCGGCGGTAGGCTTCGGGTCGGGTGTTGATGACGATGGCGTCCAGGAGGTCGGCGCCGAGCCGCTGCTGCAACCAGCGAAGCGTGCGCGTGTCGTCGTCCGTTACGGTGCGGCCCAGCTTGACCTCGATGGCGACCACCCTCTGATCCGCCCGTGCGACGATCAGGTCGATCTCCTGGCGAGCGTGTTTCGTACGCAGGTGATGAACACGTGCTTCGGCGCCCTGGGCGAACGCTCGGATCCCGAGGGTAACCAGCGACTCGAAGAAATGGCCGAGCAGCGTGCCGTCGCGCGGAAACCGCGGGCCACCCTCGCGCCCCTCGAGGAGAGCGTCGCGGCTCACACCGAGCAATCGCGCCGCCAGCGCCGGATCGGCAAGGTCGTGCTTGGGTGGCTGCGAGAGCTGTGAGAAATGGCTGCGGGTGGGAAGCCACGCCGGCACCTCGTCGACGATCCACAGGCGCTCCAGGATGTCTCGATACGGCAGCGTCGTGCTCTTCGCAGGCTTGTCGCCCTGGCCCCCGGTGGCCGCGTCTCGAATCGTCTCGAAGGTGGCGGTGGTCGCCGTCGCCGCGGCGTACGCGGTCAGCCACCGTGTCAGCCTCCGCGGCTTGCGCAGCGGGCGACCGAGCTCCTCGAAGTCACGATCGACGATGCGGGACAGGTAGCCATCGAGCTGGGCGCGCAGGGAGCGCCCCGAAAGGTCGCGCATCCCCGGGAAGCCGGAGTCGACGATCTCGGTGGCGTAGTCGGTCAGCGTAACCTCCGTGGATCCGGCAAGTTCGGGTCGGCCTCCCTCCAACAACGTGCGCAGACTCACCGTGGGGATTTCGACCTTTCGCTCCGGCAGGCTCAGCGGCCGCATGCGCAGCGTCACGATGCGCCCCGCTCCGGAGTGCGTCGGCGGCGTGGTCGGAGCGGCCGAGCCGGTGAGCAGAAACTGACCGGGGCTGGCATCGTCGTCGACGGAGCGGCGCACGACGTCCCAGACCTCGGGAACGCGTTGCCACTCGTCGAACAGGATCGGGCGATCGCCTCGAGCCAGGCGGGTCGGATCGGCTCGGGCCAGCTCGCGCTGAACGGGATCGTCGAGACGGTAGACCGTTTGAGCGCGTCGCAGCGCGGTTTCCGTCTTGCCGACGGCCTTGGGGCCCTCGAGGGCTACCGCCGGCAACGCCTGAAGTAGCTCGTCGAGCTCATCGTCTACACAACGGGGTAGGTATTGGCTCATGGTGATCGCAATCGGTCGCGGAAACGATACGCTACCGAATTACCGTCATATACGCTACTTAGTTTCCATATCATACACTACTAAACAGACGCCGAGGTGCTCGCCGTTCGCACTGCGTCGGGCAGCGTCGGGCTGTGTCGGTCCCAGGAGACGGCCAGCGTCGGCACGGTTCGGATCCGGCGCACCTGGACAACTCAATTAACATCTATTAAATTGACCCTCCTCGGCTCCCCGGCCAACGAACGCGAGACACCTCACCATGGCCCGCACATCTCTGCCCGGAGAGCTCGAACAGACCGTCCTGCTGGCGCTCGCTTCGCGCGAGGGGGAGGCCAGCGCTGCCGAGGTCTATGACCTGATCGTCTCGGCTACGGTGCGTGAGCTTTCCGTGGCCGCGGTGCACATCACGCTGGCGCGGGTCGAGGACAAGGGATGGGCGGTGGTGCGGACGGCGGCGCCGGAGCCCGGTGTGGGCGGCAAGCCGCGCAAATTCTTCACGCTCTCGCAAGAAGGCGGGCGGGTGCTGGGTCGGGCGCGGGCGCAGTACGAGGCGCTGTGGCAGGGGGCCGCGGGGCACCCCTATGTCGGCGGAGCCGAGAAGTGAGCCGGCCGCCGCGAATCGCGCGGGCCCTTCTCGGTTGGCTGCTGCCCGAGCGCGTGCGTGATGCCGTCCTCGAAGATCTCGCCCTGCGCTACCCCGATCAGAGGCACCCTCGCCTCTGGTACTGGAACCAGGTCATCAAGACCATTGGCCCGGCACTCGAATATCGATCTCGAACGTCCGCGACGATCTCGCCTCGGGCCGGCGACAACGCTCACCAGCGCCCCTCGCCTCACCCCATCCGCCGAAAGAGGCCCAACCCCATGGAATCCCTCCTCCAAGACCTCAAATATGCCCTCCGCACCATCCGCCGTAGCCCCGGCTTCACTGCCGTGGTCGTACTCACGCTCGGTGTCGGGATCGGCGTGAACACGGCGATCTTCTCGATCGTCAACGGGGTGTTGCTGCGGCCGTTGCCGTACGACAACGCCGAGCGGCTGGCGATGGTGAGCCGGGACCTGATGGCGTCGGGGGAGCACTCGGCGATGATGATGGCGGCCGACGGGGTCGACCTGGTGGCCGAGACCGATTCGATCGCGGGGGTGGCGACGTTTACCGAGACGGTGGTGGGGCCGATGGGCGACATCGACACGCCGCTGCACGTGAAGCAGGCGCGGGTTTCGGCCACCCTGTTCGACGTTCTGGGGGGGCGGCCGCACATCGGCCGCACGTTCATCCCCGAGGACGACACGCCGCTGCCGCGCGACGACGACGGCAACGTGGTGACCGATCCGCCGCCCCCTCCCTATGCCTCGGTGATCAGCTACGGGCTGTGGCAGCGCGCCTATGGCGGCGACCCC
>CBDUAS010000455.1:0-3759 GCA_965365185.1 uncultured bacterium
TCGTGCGCCTGGCGGGCGACCTCGACCTGCCGCTGGTCGCCACGAACGATTGCCACTACCTGGCGCGGGAAGACGCCCGCGCCCACGATGCCTTGCTCTGCATCCAGACCGGCAAAGGGATGGCGGAGCCCGAGCGGATGAAGTTCCCCAATGACCAGTTCTACGTCAAGACGTCGCCCGAGATGTGGGATCTGTTCGCCGACATCCCCGACGCGCTTACCGCCACGGAGGCCATCGCCGAGCGCTGCAACGTGGTGCTGAACTTCGAGGAGAACCACCTGCCACATTTTCCGGTGCCCGACGGGCACACCCTGAACGACTATTTCGAGCAGGTGGTGCGCAAGGGGTTCGAGCAACGCATGGAGTCCCTGCGGCGTGCCGGCGCGGCTACCGGCTCCCCGTGGGAGGCGAAGCACGCGGTGGAGGAATACAGTGACCGCCTCGATACGGAGCTGGCGATCATCGTCTCGATGGGTTTCGCCGGCTACTTCCTCATCGTCTGGGACTTCATTCGGTACGCCAAGGAGGCCGGTATCCCGGTCGGGCCCGGGCGCGGCAGCGCCGCCGGTAGCCTGGTGGCGTACGCGCTCGGCATTACCGACGTGGATCCCCTCGAGTACGGCCTGTTCTTCGAGCGATTCCTCAACCCCGAGCGCATCAGCCTGCCGGACATCGACATCGACTTCTGCATGAGGCGCCGCGGAGAGGTCATCGAATACGTCGCCGACAAGTACGGTCGGGACCGCGTTGCCCACATCATTACCTTCGGAACCATGGCGGCGAAGGCGGCAATTCGGGACGTAGGCAGGGTGATGGACCTGCCCTTCGGCGAGGTCGACAAGGTGGCCAAGCTGATTCCCAACGAGCTCGACGCCACCCTCGAAGGTGCGGTCAATTCCGTGCCGGCACTGCAGGAGCTCATCAACAAGGACACGCAGATTGCCGAGCTCGTGGAACTGGCGCGGCAGCTCGAAGGTCAGGTCCGGCACGCGTCGACGCACGCCGCCGGCGTGGTCATCGCCGATCAGCCGCTGACCGACTACGTGCCCCTGTACAAGCCGCCGTCAGGCGGAAGCAACCAGGAGCACGCTGTCGTCACGCAGTATCCGATGAACGACGTCGAGGCGATCGGCCTGCTGAAGATGGACTTCCTCGGCCTCAAGACGCTGACCGTGGTGCACGACGCGCTCGAGTCCCTGTCCCGGGAGACGGGCACGTCGATGACCAGCGCCGACATCCCCATCGACGATGCGGCGACCTTCGAGATCTTTGCCAATGGCGCGACCTCGGGCATCTTCCAGTTCGAGTCGTCGGGGATGCGGGACGCCCTGCGGAAACTCGGACCGAGCCGCATCGAGGACCTGATCGCCATGAATGCGTTGTATCGGCCGGGACCGATCGGCTCCGGCATGATCGACGAGTACATTCGCCGCAAGCATGACCCCGCCCAGGTGCGCTACCTGCTGCCCCAGCTCGAGGAGATCCAGAAAGAAACGTACGGCGTGATCGTCTACCAGGAGCAGGTGATGCAAATCGCCTCCGAGCTCGCCGGGTTCAGCCTCGGCGAGGCCGATGTCCTGCGCAAGGCGATGGGAAAGAAGAAGCCGGAGGTGATGGCCTCGATGAAAGAAAAGTTCATCGGAGGCTGCAAGGACCGGGCAGTGCCCCCCGACCTGGCCAAGGAGATCTGGGATCAGGTCGTCGAGTTCGCCGGCTACGGCTTCAACAAAGCACATTCGGCCGCCTACGCGCTGCTCGCGTACCAGACGGCCTATCTGAAGGCGAACCACCCGGTGCACTTCATGGCCGCTTTGCTGTCGGCCGACCGCGATCACACAGACAAGATCGTGCGTTATATGTCCGAGTGCCGCGACATGGGCATCGCGGCGCTGCCGCCCGACGTCAACGAGAGCTTCGTGAGCTTCACCGCCACCGGTGATTCCATCCGATTCGGTCTCGCGGCGATCAAGGGTGTGGGCGAAGGAGCGGTGTTGGCGATTCTCCAGGCGCGCGAGCGCCTCGGCTCGTTTGCCAGCCTTTACCAGTTCTGCGAAGAGGTCGACCTCGGCAAAGGGATCAACCGGCGGACGATCGAGAGCCTGATCAAGGCAGGCGCCTTCGATTCTGTGATGGCGGGCGAAGACGGCGCGGATCCCGGCGAGGTGCGTGCGCGGCTCATGGCGATGCTCGACGGGGCGCTCGAGAGCGGCCAGCGACGCCAGCGGGACCGGCGCTTGGGGCAGACGAATCTGTTTGCCGACCTTGGCGATGCGGCGCCCGCAGCGCCGGCCCCGAGCCTTCCTGTACCCGCGTACCAGCGCTGGGAAGAGCGCGAGATTTTGGCAGCCGAAAAGGAGTCGCTCGGCTTCTACATCACTGGCCATCCTCTCGAGCGGCACCGCAAGGAGCTGGCAGAGTTCGCCGACGCGACGACCGTCGACCTGTCCCGCATGCGCGGTTCCCGTGAGATCTCTCTGGGGGCGATCATCACTGGAGTTCGCGACCTGAAAACCCGCAAGGGCGAGCGCATGGCGGTGTTACAGGTCGAAGACCTCGAGGGCTACGCCGAAGTGGTGGTGTTCCCCGACGCTTACCGTGCCTGTTACGACCTGCTGCAGGAGGATCAGGCCGTCATTGTCAGCGGCCGCGCAGAGGACGACGACGACACCGCGCGGATGATCGCCAGCGATATCCAGCCGCTCACCGCGTTTTTCGAGCAGAAGGCAAACGCGAAGACACGCGAGGTGCAGATCTCGGTGACGCTGACCGGCCTGGCGGAGGAGGTGCCCGAGCAGCTACGGAACCTGCTCGAGCGGCACCGTGGAGAAGTTCCGGTGTCGCTGAAGCTACAGCGGCCGAATCCGCGGGGCTTCTGTGCCCACGTGGCACCGAACCGATTCCTGTGGGTGACGCCCAGCCCGGCGCTGGTCACCGAGCTCGAGGATCTTCTCGGTGAAGGGGCCGTCCGCCTGCGGCGATGATCGCCGAGGGCGCGGAAGTGCCGACGTACCCCGAGCAGTTGAACATCGCTTCTCGCCTCGCGGACGGTGCCATAGGGGCGGGCTGGGGCCGCCGTGTAGCTTTTCAGGCCGCGGGCGGCTCGGTCAGCTACGAACGGGCTCGCGAGGACACGGCGCGTTGGGCCGAGGTGTTGAGGCGCCTCGACGTCGTTCCGGAGCAACGCGTGCTGGTGGCACTGCCCGACAGCCCGTCGTTCGTCACCGCCTTTCTCGGTGCCATCTGGCGCGGTGCCGTCGCGGTCCCTGTCAATCCGTACCTGCCGCTCGACCGCTACGAGTTCTACCTGCGGGACAGCCGTTGCCCGGTTGCGATCGTCGCCTCGTGGCTCACGGATGCGGTCATCGAGGCCGCAGGGCGGCTCCCCGCGCTCCGTCACGTCGTCGTCCTCGACGACGCCGGGTTCGCCGGCCCATCGAGTGCGGTGCGAGGTCCACCGGTGCACGACGGAGCCCGGTTGTTGCGTGACGCTCCGCCGATCGAGCCTGCCGCCACGCATTGCGACGAGCCGGCGTTCTGGCTCTACACGTCGGGAAGCACGGGGGAGCCGAAGGCCGCTATCCACCTGCATCACGACATCTGGGTGTCAGCCGAATGCTGGGGGCGACGCACACTGTCATTGACCCCGGAGCACGTGCACCTTTCGGCGTCGAAGCTGTTCTTCGCCTACGGCCTGGGCAACAGCTTGCACTGCCCGATGTGGAGTGGCGGGCGGGCGGTGCTGGTGAGCGAAAAACCTAC
>CBDUAS010000456.1:0-3756 GCA_965365185.1 uncultured bacterium
CAAGCCGTTCGAGTTCGTCGAGTCTCTTGCTGTCGATCCGCGGGATCCGCAGCGGGTTTACGCCGGAACCTGGCGGCAGGCGTACCGCACCACCGACGGCGGCGAGAGCTGGCATCGCATCCACAACGGCATGCACATCGACCGCGACGTGTTCTCCGTGACCATCGACCCGCGCGACCCGGATGCGCTGCTCGCCGGCACCTGCAACTTCATCTACACGTCGGGCACCGGCGGCGATGACTGGACGGAGCTGCGCAAGGGACTGGCAGCCGACCACAATCGCGTGCACCTCGTCGCCCACGATCCTGCCAATCCCAACGTCCTGTACGCCGGCACCCGCGGGGCCCTCTATCGCTCGGAAGACGGCGGCAAGAGCTTCTCCATTGCCCTGGCCGGGGTTTCCGTCAGCTCGATTCAAGTGGCGCCGTACGGCCTGCCGGTTTACGTGGGCACGGAGGAGCGCGGCGTCATGGTGACGCGGGACGGCATGATCTTCGAGGAGCACAACGACGGCCTCGATGCCAGCCGCGTCGTGGCCTTCGATGCGTTGCCCGGGGCGCCGCGGGTGCTGTTCGCGGCGCGCTCGGAAGGACCCACCGCGAACACCGTCTATTTCTCCACCGACATCGGTGCCACCTGGAAGGAGCTGGGCTTCGGGCCTCCGCTCGGGCGGGTCTCGTTGATTCGCGCCCAGCTTGCTCCTGTCAACCGCGTGCTGGTGATCGCCGAGCGCGGCTGGTGGAGCATCAAGCCCGGCGGGAGCTGGGCCCCGGTCGACCCGGCACCCGGGCAGATACGCGACGTCGAAATCGCCCATGACGCCGGCGGACAGGTGGTGGCGGCAACCTCGAGCGGATTGTACGTCGCCGCAGCCGAGAGCTTGGGGAACACCGATCGCGCGTCCCTGCCGTTCGGCGAAGCCGCACCGCGCACGTGGACGCCGTTGTGGGAGGGTGGCGGGCTCGAGACCTTGTCGGTCGAGGGGAGCCGCTTTCTGGCAATCGGCGGTGGCCGGGCGATCAGGGGCGACCTGAGCCCGATGGACAACGGCAACGGGCCCGCTGCCACGGCGGCGCGCGGCCTGCCGGAAGACATCGCCGCGGTCGCACTCGACCCTTACCGTCCCGGGCGCGCCTACGCCGTCGGCGGACACAGCGTCTACCGCACGGATGACGATGCCGAGACGTTCGTCCGCCTGGAACTGCCGTGGGCGGCCGCCGACCTACGGGCAGTCGCAATCGATCCGAGCCATCCCGATCAGGTGCTGGCCCTTGATTTCGGCGGCGCGCTGTATCGCGGCCATGACGGCGGCCGTCACTGGCTCATACTGGATTCCGACCCGGGCCTTGCGAGGGCCTGGAAGCTCCGCGTCAGCGCCCAAGCCCCCGGGCTGGCTCTGATCGCAACCCAGGGCCAAGGGCTGCGGGTCGTTGCCTTGGACCCACTCGAAAAAGCGGTACAGTAATAGTCACAGGAGGTCGTAATGAAGACTCGTTCGATGCTTGCCGTACTGCTGGTGGTCGTAATGGGAGCGATGTTCGCCGCCGAAGCCTTGGCTCAGGTGGAGGTGTCGGTGCAGAACCGTAGCTTCGCATGGACCGGCAAATCCGGGCAGAACGCCAACTTCCGCTGGTCCGCCACCATCGACAACCCCAGCAGGCGTGAGCTCAATGTGCGCGTCACGTTCGAGATGCTCAATGCCGCCGGCGAGGTCGTCGGTCAGGACAGCACCGATGTGATGCTGACGCCGATGGATCGCACGTCGGTCGAGCAAACCGCCAGCATCGCCGTATCCACCGCCGAGTCGGCCACGCAGTATCGTGTCGTCTTGATGGAAATCGAGTAGCCCGCAGGAGCGGAGCAGCTCGTCGTAAGGACGACAACATGCGTGACCGAGTGTGGGTGCTGCTGATCGCGTCCGGCATGGTGCTGGCCGATCAGATCACCAAGCTGATGGTGAGCCGCGGCATCCCGCTGGGCGACCGGATTCCCCTCGTCGACGGCTACCTCGCCATCAGCCACGTGCAGAACCGTGGGGCTGCCTTCGGCTTGTTCGCTGACGCACCCGCAGGGCCCGTGCGCGTCGGTTTGATCATCGTGTCCGCGTTTGCCGTGGTGTTGATCTGGGCCTACGCTCGCGAGGGCTGGCACCAGCCCGACACCGTCGTAGCCTTCGGGCTGATACTCGGGGGCGCCATCGGCAATCTCGTCGACCGGCTGCGGTTGCACTACGTCGTCGACTTCATCGACGTATCCTGGGGGCCGTACCACTGGCCCTCGTTCAACGTCGCCGACTCTGCAATCACCATCGGCGCCGTGACTCTGTTCCTCTCGATGGCAAGAAGCGATGCGAACGAGGAGCCGACCTCGGCAGCGGTCGCCGGAGCGGGCGGCGGGAGGCGTCGCCTGTCTTCCGAGCAGCCAGCCAAGGAGCGCCCTGCCGAGGATACGGCGGGTCTGAACTAGGTCTCAACCAAGCGGTCACCCAAGGGCACGAATCGATGTTTCCAACCCTGTTCGAGTTACCCCTCCCCGTCGTCGGGCCGATCACCATACACACCTACGGCGTGCTGCTGGTGGCGTCCTTCCTGGTTGCCATCGTCGTCGCCCGGCGGCTGGCGGCCGGAGACGGGATCGAGGGCGACATGATCGTCGACATGGGTGTGTACATCATCCTGGCGGCGCTTGTCGGGGCCAAGCTGCTGCTGCTCGTGGTCGATTGGGAGACGTACTCGCGGCAGTTCCGCACGCTGGTATCGGAGGGGGGCGGCGCCGTCGGCGAGGCGCTCGGCTTTCTCGGCAGCGCCGGCGCCGTCATCGGCGCCCTCGCGCGCATGTCGATGAGCTTGCTGCAGGCGGGCGGCGTGTTCTACGGCGGTTTCATCGCCGCGATTCTGGCCACCCTCTGGTACGTACGGCGGCATGGCCTGGCGCTTTGGAAGGTCGCCGACGCGGCGGCACCGGCTGTGGCGATCGCGCACGGCGTCGGCCGCCTGGGCTGTTTCGCAGCCGGATGCTGCTACGGCATTGCCACGGATCTTCCCTGGGGCGTCACCTTCACGGACACCTACAGTGGATCGCTGGTCGGCGTCCCCTTGAACATCCCCCTGCACCCGACCCAGCTTTACGAGGCCGCCACGAACATCCTGTTGGGCGTCATTTTGATCTGGTTCCACCGCCGCAAGCAGTTCGACGGCCAGGTCTTCTGGGTCTATGTCCTCACATACGCGGTGATGCGCTTCCTGCACGAGTTCCTGCGCGCCGATCCGCGCGGGTCACTGTTCGGTGACGCCCTGTCGACGTCGCAGTTCATCGCCATCATCGGCGCCACGCTGGCGCTCGGCATGCTGGCCCGCCTCAAGGCCAGCCAGCCGCCGTTGGGACCGGCCGAGAGCACGTCCTGAAGCCAACGATCCGCGGGCAGCCGCGGCGCCGGCGGGGGTGAATCCCGCCGCGGAAGGAGGCGACGACATGGCCTCCCATGAGCACGATTCCCCGCCACGAACCCTGGACGTACGCATCCCGGAGGAGCTTTCCGGCCAGCGTCTCGACCGGGCTCTTGCGGCGCTGCTTCCCGACCTGGCACGGTCGCGCATTCAACGCCTGATCGTCTCCGGCGCGGTGCTCATCGACGGCGACCCGGTTCCGAAGCCGAGCACGCCCGCGCGGGCGGGCGCGAGCATCAGCGTGCGTTTGCCGCCGGACCGGCGACTCGACGAGCCGCGGCCGCAGCCCCCCGACCTGGCGATCGTGCAC
>CBDUAS010000457.1:0-3739 GCA_965365185.1 uncultured bacterium
ACATGCACTTCAACGGCGTAGAATACTCCAGGCCGCGAAATTTTTCCGCAAGCTCGGCGTTTAGCCCTGCAGGCTGCGGAAGCCTTTACCCTCGCTGGCAAGACGCTGCAGCAGCGGCGCCCTATCCGCCATCCGCCGCTGCGTTTCCACGATCGCCGCATCGATCTCGCGGCCCTCCTCGTCGAGCAGATCTATTGTGGCGCGGGCAGCGGTAGCTCCGGCGCCACCGGCCGCACCGGCACTCACCATCAGATCAATCCGCTGCTGCTCGACCAGCCGGCGTCGCTCGAAGAGTAGGTCGAGCTCCGCCTCCAGCGCGCGGATTGCCCCGCTGCCTCCAGATTCCGTGATCGCCGCGCCGATGCGATCGAGGTCGGCGTCGGCCGCCGAGAGCCGCTCCTCGAGAACGGCCTCGACCCGCCGGCGATCGGCGTCGTTGGCCTCGCGGCTGAGCTGCTCGGCTGCGCGCGCGAAAGCCAGACAAACGTCGTAGGCGAGCTGCTGGTCGGGAAGCTCCAACGTAAGTACGAGTAGCGCCGTGTTCGGCACGATCTGAACGGCGAGCTCCTCGAGGAGCTCCTCGGGCGTCAGGTCCAGCTCATCCTCGAGGTCGAACTCTTCGACAATGCGCTGAGCGATGTTTTGGCTGTAGACCATCATCGCGTAGGTCTCTCGCGTGCTGACCCGAGCGGCGAAGGTCTCCCGGCCCTCCTCGCCGGACATCGATTCCTGCAGCCGGAAGTCGGCGATCACCAACCGGGCGATAACCTCGTACCTCTCGGGAAGCACGAACGCGGTGATGGCCGCGACGATCGCGGCGGCCAGCGTCCCGGCTGCGATAGCGCGCCGCCGGTTCCATAACGCGCGCAGGAATACGCCGAGCTCGACTTCGGCCGGGGACGGGCTCGCGTCACCCATGTTGCACCTTCCGTTCCGAACGGTCGCGCGGGCGCTGGCAAGCCTGCCGCGGCAACCTTATGATCGGCTCTCGAGGGAAGCTACCATGGCAAGATCCTCGTCCGGGCCGAACCCGGCAGCCGATCGCGAAGCGCAGCGGTTCCTTTTCGTCGGATGTCTCGCCGGAATCGCCACCGGCGTCATCTCGATGGAGACCGGCGCGGGCGGGCTCGCGGTCGCCGTCGCCACGGCTTCCGTCTGCCTGGTTCTCGGCACGGCGCTGTTGCGGCCCTCTGCCCTCCTGCTCGCTTTTCTTTCCCTGCTACCCGTGCACGTGGCGCTGCTGTTGCTGTTGTTCAATCAGCAGGTCGACCATGCCGCGATTCGTGTCTTCTCGATGTGGAAGGAGCTCGCGGCTCTCGCCCTTCTCGGCATCCTCGTCGCTCGAGCCCTCGCGCGCGGGAGGTTCCCCGCGGTCAGGCCACTCGACGCGATCGTCATCGCGTTCCTTCTGCTCAATACGATCTACATGCTGGCGCCGGTGATGGCCCCGTACCAGGTGCCTTTCGCCGCCCGGGCGCAAGGCTTTCGAGACAACACGTTCTTCGTGTTTGTCTACTTCATCGGCCGGCTGGCTCCGCTGACGTTGAAGGAACTGCGGGTCGTATCTACCGTGACCATCGGCGTGGGGGTCATCGGCATCCTCGTCGGCGTCTACGAGCGGGTTCTGATACCCATCGAGTTCTTCTTCTCCCCGCTGCGCTTCGACGACTTCATGCGCGACTACTTGAACCTGCACTTTCACACCGGCATCCCGTACAACTTCTGGACGAGCACGGGGACGATCCGTCGAGGGGTGTCGTTCTATCTGGGTTCGCATCATTTCGCCATGGCTTCGTTGCTCTTGTTCCCCCTGGTGCTGGCCGTTCGCCGTCCACTGCGGACCTTCCCGGATTCCCTGAGGGTGCCTTTGCTGGCGTGCGTCACGGTGGGTTTGGTGCTGCCGCTGACGCGCAGCGTCATGCTCGCCTGCCTTCTTCAGATCGTGGTCATCGGCTGGGCGACGCGGCGGCCACACTACGTGCTCGTGGCAGTTCTGACCGTGGTGCTGATGCTCGGCGCGACCACCGCATTCTTCGACCTGTCGGGGTACGCGCGCACGGTGGTTACCTCGCCGGAGAGCTCCGTCTGGGAGCACGCGAGATCCTGGCAGCAGACGACCGCGATCGTCAGCACATATCCGTTCGGCGTCGGCTTCGGCATCTTCGATACCGCCGCGGAGCGGGCGGCGGGAGGGCAGGCGGGTGTGCTCGGGGGCGAGGGTGAATACGCCTTCGTGGCGACCTCTCTCGGGCTCCCGGGTTTGTTGCTGTTTCTCGTCCTCCAGGGGGGCGTCGCGGCGATGCTGTTGGCGACGTATCGGCGAAATCCGAGCGCGGGCATGCGCCAATTGGCTCTGGTGACGCTGGCCATGTTCGCTGGTGTTGCGGTCGTGGGGGTGTTCACCCAGGTGCGCCACGTCCCCGCGGTCTTGTTTCCGATATGGTGGCTCGTCGGAGCCGTTGCGAGGGGGTCCCTCGGGCACGAGGGGTGATTCACTGGGCAAAGGCGAGGTAGTAACCTGCCGACGTGACACGGCGTCGCAGGTCGTGACCTCCGAGAAGGTGAGCCGTTGGACGACGCACACACGCAGGCAGTAGAGACCCTCATCATCGCCCCGCACGCGGATGACGAGGTGCTCGGTTGCTTCAGCTATCTCGACCAGCGGGCCCATGTGTTGCACCTGGGCGTCGAAAACCGGCCTGATATTCCCCGTGCTCGCCGGTTGGAAGAAGTGGCCGCAGCGGCGAGCGTCGCGGGATTCTCGTGGAAGGCGCTCGAGTTCGAAGTCAATCGGTACCGCTGTGCCGAGCTGATAGCCGTTATCGAAGAAGCTGTCGGCCGCCTGCGACCTTCAACGATTCTGATCCCTGAACCGTCGTACAACCAGGATCATCGAGCGACCTACGACGCCGCCATCGTGGCTACGCGGCCGCACGATCGAGACTGGCTGGTGGACAACGTCCTGCTGTACGAGCAGCCCCACTCGGTACTCTGGAGACACGGCGGGGAACACGAGCCCAACCGCTTCAACGAGATCGACATCTCAAAGAAGCTTGCCCTCTACGAGCTGTACGAAAGCCAGGTGCGCGGCCATCGGTCGCCTCAAATCGTCACAGCGCTCGCCCTCCTGCGGGGCGCGCAGATCCGCGTGCCGTATGCGGAAGGGTTCTACGTCAAGCGGCAGATTGGAGCCGGCGCCTGTTGAGCGAGCGGATACTCGTGAGCGGAGGCCTCGGGTTCCTCGGCTTCCACCTTTGCCGCAGGCTTCTCGAGGCCGACCCGAATCGCAGCCTCACCATCGTCGACAACCTGTCGTCGACCCGACTCGACTACTCGACGCTATCCGGTAGCGCGTCGATTCTGGTCGAGGACTTCCGGCGCTTCGAACCGACCGACGCTTACGATGTGGTCTGCCACCTTGCCGGCCCGGTCGGATCGCTCGGCATCCTGCCGCGCAACGGCTACGTTGCCAAGGACATCCTCGACCTGGCGATGAAAGCCGCCGAGGTGGCGCTGGCGGCCGACGCCGCCTTGCTGCATGTTTCGTCGTCCGAGGTGTACGGGCGTGGAGGGGAGCAGCGGGAGGACGACGAAAAGGTGGTCCCCGCCCGGACCGGCACGCGCATGGAATACGCGCTGGGCAAGCTCACCGCCGAACACGGGCTCATGAACCTGGCCCGACAGACCGGCCTGGTTCTGAAGATATGCCGGCCGTTCAACGTCATCGGGCCGCGCATGG
>CBDUAS010000458.1:0-3736 GCA_965365185.1 uncultured bacterium
CTTACCGGCGAGGATGCCACGCTGCAGACGGCGAAGACGGCAACGCTGGTGATGAGCGCACAACGATGGCGGAGCTTCAAGGCGTTCACGGTGTCCTCCTGTCTTGGCACGCCGGCGCAAGGCTGACGCGGCGCACACGGGCGGCCGTCAACGACGGACCGATGACGTGGCACGATTCTACGCGGTCCTTCGAACGGCTTGCCAGCGTCGCGCCCGGCCGCGGACGAGCGGCCGCGCCTCGCAAACCGTGGGTGAAAGCGTGATGGGTCTGGCACAGGGAAGTTGTGTGCGAGCACAAGGCGGGCCGGCTGCTAGGCACCCGTCGGAGGCCTGCTAGCATTGCACGGCAAACAAACAAGGGTCCCGTTACCCATGGTCTCGGCACTGACAATCTGTTTCCTGTTGACGACGCTCCTCGCGCCGCAGGCGGCGGAACCGCAGGGCGCATCGCTCATCAGCCGCCCCAACGCGAGTGGCCGCACGCAGGTGGAGGTGGGCTTCTACTTGCTCGACCTGTCGGCCGTCGACGGGGCCACCCAGTCGTTCGAGGCGGACGTGGTCGTAAGCGCTCGGTGGGTGGATCCGCGGCTTGCGGGGACCGTCAGCAAGCCGACGATCCTCGCCGCCGACGACTTGTGGGAACCGCGAATCGAGGTCGTGAATCGACGCTCGGTCGATACCACGCTGTCGGGAGACCTGCGTGTCTTTCCGGACGGCGCCGTCACCTGGGCACAGCGCTTCATCGGCACCTTCTCGGCGCCCATGGACCTGCGCGAGTTTCCGCTCGATCGACAGCGGTTTTACATCCAGGTGGTATCGGCTACCGGAGAGGGCGACGAGATGGACTTTGTCGCCGACTTGGACGCCAACGTCAGCGGGCAGAGTGAGCGCCTCTCGGTCAGCGACTGGCGCATCGGCCCGACCCGCATCGAGCCGGCTCCCCTCTTCATCAACGCGGGTGGCCGCGCGCTCGCCGGCATCGCCCTGGTTATGGACGCGGAGCGTGAGCTCGGGTACTACATCGTCCAGGTCGTGCTGCCGCTGATGATGATCGTCACCATGGCCTGGACCGTGTTCTGGATCGATCCATCCGTTGTTACGACGCGCATGAGCGTGGTCGTGACCACGATGCTCACGCTCATCGCCTACCGCTTCGCGCTCGCCAGCTTCGTGCCCCGTCTCCCCTATTTGACCCGACTGGACTGGTTCATGCTCGGATCGACCTCGTTGATCCTGGCAACCTTGCTGACAATGGCGGCCACCGCCCACCTCCAGTCGCGCGGTCGGGACGAGCTGGTCATGAACATCGATCGTTGGGGGCGGGTTTGCTTTCCCGTCGTCGCCGCGCTCGTCTGGACGATTCCTTGGTTCGCTTGACCCGGGGTCTGCGCGAGCGACTTCGATGACTCCGACGTCCGTGTCGGCGTGTCGGCTGCTCTCTGCCGAGCGGCGCGGTTGCGGGGGCGACAGGCTTGCCGAATGTCGAGTCGGTTCAGGCCGATCTGCGCGCGGCGCTCGTCGATCGCCGATTCAAGAGCGCCAACGTCCCGAGCAACAACACACCGGCCACGTCGAGGATCAGAACGCGGGTGCCGAGCACCTCGATGCCCTGACCCGGAGCGAGCAGCAGCGCCGCGGCGGCAAACGAGAAAAGCCGCTGGACCGCCGTGAGCGGGTGGAACATGAAGCCTGCCAACCCGGCGGCGAGCGCTAGCACGCCGAGCGCGGCAATCGCGGTGGCGTAGGCGGTGGCGCCGAGCGAGGCCGTACCGCCGCCCGGCGCCAGCATCAGAAGCTCCGGCCGGAACACGAAGATGTACGGCAGGGTGAAGCCGACGAGGGCGAAGCGAAAGGCCTGCCAGCCGGTCTGCATGATGTCCGCACCAGCGATGGAAGCAGCGACGTAGGCCGCCAGCGCAACGGGCGGCGTCACCATCGACATCATGCCGAAATAGAAGATGAACAGGTGCGCCGCCAGCGGCACCACGCCGAGGTCGCCGAGCACCGGGCCGATCAGCGTGGCCAGCAGCAGGTAGACCACGGCCGACGGTAGCCCCATGCCGAGGATGATCGACGAGACCATGATCAGCAGCAGTGCCAGTAGCAAGCTCTGCTCCGCCAACGGGATGATCGTCGCCGGCAAACGCGTCCCCACCCCGGTGAGCGTGACCACGCCGATGACGACCCCGACGCAGGCGGCCGCGGCGACGAGCGGCACCATGTCGACCGCCGCGGAGGCAAACGCACGAAAGAAGTCGTTGATCCGGAGCCGGGTGCGATCGTGCAGCAGCGCCAGGATCACGACAGTCGCCAGCGCCAGGGTGACGGCACGAAACGGCGTGTTGCCGATGAGCAGCAGCCCGATCAGCGCCACCAGAGCACCGGCGAAGATGACGCCTTCCCACTGCGCCGGACTTCCTGACCCCAGCCTGGCCTCGCCGGACGGTGTCCCGCCCGGCGCTGACCCGGTCCCTGCAGAGGCCTCTCCGGCCAGCCGACGCGCGGTGAAGTGAACGATGAGCAACAGCGACGAGTAGTACAGAACGGCCGGCAGCAAGGCGGCGCGGATGATCTCCAGGTAGGTTACCGGCGGCTGCACGATCTCCAGCATCATGTAGGCACCGGCACCCATCACCGGCGGCATCAACGCACCCCCGGAGCTCGCCGCGGCCTCGATGCCGGCGGCGACCTTGGGCTTGAACCCGGCCGCCCGCATGGTCGGGATCGTCAAGGTGCCGACGGTGGCGCAGTTGGCCACGGCGCTGCCGGAAAGCGATCCCAGCATGCCGCTGCTCACCACCGCCACCTTTGCCGGTCCTCCCGGGCTGCCGCGAAAGATCCGGTCGGCGAACTCGATGATGAATCGCGTCGCCCCGGTGGCCTGCAGGAACGCACCGAAGACCACGAACAGGAACACGTAGGTGAACATCACGGTCATGGCGATGCCGAACACGCCCTGCCCGTGCAGAAACCCCTGCGCTACCAGTCGCTCGAGGCCGTAGCCCCGATGGGGAAACAGCCAGCCGGGAAGATACGGGCCCAGATAGCCGTAGGCGAGGAAGAAACCCGCGAGAAGCGGCAGCGCCAGGCCGAGCGACCGGCGTGCCGCCTCGATGATGAGGATCAGGCCGACCGCGCCGACGGCGATGTCGAAGGCGGTCTCCGAGCCGGCGCGGTTGCCGAGCGACTGCCCTCCGACCCAAAGTGCGGAAAAGAAGGGCTCGTTTTGCACGAACACGTAGCCGAACACGATCACGGTGAGGCCGGCGAGCAACAGGTCGACGCTTCGCGCCCACGCGACACCGCGGAGGCTCTTGTGCGCCGGCACCGTGAGGTAGCAAAGGAGCAGTCCCAGCAGGGCGAACAGCGCCAGTTGCGCCGGGGGAGCGAGGTGCGGGTAGTTCACCTCGACCAGCGTCAGCACGCAGATCGCCGTGCCCAGGACGGTGACCGCGACGCCCCGCGGGCGTGGGCCGTGCCCTTCGGCGTCCGCGCTCATTGCGGCCAGATGCCGATCTCCTGATAAAAACGAATGGCCCCCGGGTGAAACTCGGTGCCGGTATCACGAACGACATTGGCCGGGTTGATCGCCCGACCGGCCGCGTGACGCTCCACCACCGCCTCGCGGTTCTCGTACAGCACCTTGGTCACAGCGTAGACGAGATCTTCGTCGAGGTCGGCGCTGGTGATCAGGTGCATGGAGCCTACATCGAGGCCCTCGTAGTCCTCATCGACG
>CBDUAS010000459.1:0-3721 GCA_965365185.1 uncultured bacterium
ACCCGCATGGGGATCCTGCACAACCTCGCCCGCCTGGTCGCGGGCGCGCCTCCGGACCACATGGAGGGCGGCGTACGGGAATGGGTCGAGGCCGTCGACGTCGAGTTGCGCCGGGAGATCGACGCGCAGGGGCGCCCGACGATACGCTTCGATTTCGGCATCGTCGTTGCGGGTCAGAGGGCGGGCACGGCAAGCGTTTGGTTCGATGCCACCAGCCGTCTACCCTTGCGCCGAGAGCAGGTCGTGCAGTTCGAAACCGGTGAGATGCGCGTTACCGAAACCTACGAATTCAACCGCGAGCAGGAGAACCGACGACGATGAGCAACAAGAGCCAGATCGATCGAAAGGCCCGGCAGATCATGGACCGGCGCGAGCTCATGAAGCTCGGGTCTGTCGGTCTCGGTGCGGCAATGCTCGGCGGCGCCGGCACGGCGAGCGCCGCCGTCTCCTCCGGCGGTGCCGCAGCGCCGGGGGTCGGCCTGCCCGAGAGCCTGTCAGAGGCCGGCCGCATCCAGCTGCAGGCGCCAAGCCTCGGCAGCGCGCCGCGCCATCCGCTGGCGGCGGACCCCATCGAGACGGTGCGGGTCGGCTACGTGGGCACGGGATTGCAGGGCGGGGGGCATGTGCGCAACCTGCTGCGCATTCCCGGCTGCCAGGTGGTGGCGCTGTGCGACGTCGTTCCGGAGAAGGTCGAGCGCTGGCAGCAGCGTACGGTGGAGGCCGGCTTCCCCGAGCCCACCGCCTACACGCGGGGCGACTGGGACTTCGTGCGCATGTGCGAGGAGGAAGACCTGGACCTCGTCTACACGGCGACGCCTTGGGAATGGCACGTGCCGGTGATGCTCGCCGCCATGGAAAACGGCAAACACGCGGCCACGGAGATCCCGGCGGCGTACACCATCGAGGACTGCTGGAAGCTCGTCGAGGCGGCAGAAAAGTACGACAAGCACTGCGTCATGATGGAGAACTGCAACTATGACCGTCCCGAGTTGATGGTCTTCAACATGGTGCGCCAGGGAATGTTCGGCGAGGTGCTGCACGCCGAGTGCGGCTATCTGCACGACCTGCGCGGCATCAAGTTCGAGGACCGCAACGAGGGGCTGTGGCGACGCGAGCACTCGATCCTGCGCAATGGCAACCTTTACCCGACGCACGGCCTCGGCCCCATCGCCAACTGCATGGACATCGACCGCGGCGATCGCTTCGCCTACCTGGTGTCGATGTCGAGCCCGTCGCGCGGCCTGCAGGAGTACGCCGCCGCGAACTTCCCCGAGGGCGATCCCAAGCGCGACGAGCAGTACGCCCTGGGCGACGTCAACGTGTCGCTGATCAAGACGGCGCACGGGCGCACCATCTACCTGAGCCACGACACGAATCTGCCGCGTCCGTACAGCCGCATTCACCTGCTGCAGGGGACGAAGGGCATCTTCCAGGGATATCCGAACCGCGTGTACTTCGACGGGTACGGCCGCTCGCACCGCTGGATCGACGAGGAGGGATACGAGCACGAGGGACAGCAGTACAACCTCGATCAGATGTGGGAGAGGTACGAACACCCGATCATCAACGAGCTGCGCGAGCAGTCGGCGGGCACCGGTCACGGCGGCATGGACTTCGTCGAAGACTACCGTTTGATCAAGTGCCTGAACGAAGGCCTGCCGACCGACACCAACGTCTACCAGGCGGCGTCGGTGAGCGCGGTGTGTGAGCTCACCGAGATCTCGGTTGCCAACGGCTCCATACCGGTCGAGTTCCCCGACTTCACGCGGGGTCGGTGGCGGAGCTATCCGCGTTGGGAGATCGTTCACGCATGAGGGCGGTGGAGGCGACGAAGCGCGCGTTCGCGGCGTTGCGCTTGCTCGGCCATCCTCGACGTACGCTTGGTACGACTGCGGTGTCCTCGCGGCGCGCGCCTTGCGAACGCACGCTTCGTCGCCTCCCCGGGATCGTTGTTCTTGTCCTTGCCGTTGTTTTTTCGGTTCTACAGGTCTCGGTTTCGCGCGTCCGGGCGGCGCACGTCTCGGCGCCGCCGGAGGGGGGCGTCCGCTTCGCGCAAATGCCTTCTGCCGAGCTAGCTGCGGCACGCCGCAACTTGATGCCGGTGCCGGCGGAGGTCGTGTGGCGGGGTGGGCCGCTGGCGATCGGTCGCGATTTCACGGTTTCGATCGAAGGGCCGGGGGGCGAGGTCGAGCCGCGGCTGCACCGTGCCGCGATGCGCATGGTCGAGCGGCTGGGGCGCCAGACCGGGATTCCGATGGTGCCGCGCCTGGAGAACGACCCGGCACAGGCGAGCCTGCGCATCGAGTACATGCGTGGCGTGCCGGTGGTCCAGGCTGCCGTGGAGGAAGAGTCGTACACGCTCGATGTCGACGCGTCCGGCGCCCGGCTTCGAGCGCCGACGCCGTACGGAGTCTTGCGTGGCCTGGAGACATTCCTGCAGCTCGTCGAGGTTGCCGTGCCGGCGCTGCCGCAGCGTGGCAACGACGATCGCGGCGACGCGCGCGCCGGTGGCGTTGCCGCGGCGCGAGCGGCGTCGATTGCCGAGCTGCCGCCGGAGCCGCAGGATTTTGTCGTCCCCGGGGTCTTTGTCCGCGACGCGCCCCGTTTTCCGTGGCGCGGGTTGTTGATCGACCCCGGCCGCCACTTCCTCTCGGTCGAGGTGGTGAAGCGCAACCTCGACGCCATGGCGGCGGTGAAGCTCAATGTCCTGCACTGGCACTTGACCGAGGACCAGGGCTTTCGCGTCGAGAGCAAGGTGTTTCCCAGGCTCCATGAGCTCGGATCTGACGGCCGCTACTACACGCAAGAGCAGATTCGAGAGGTCATCGCCTACGCCCGAGACCGAGGCATCCGCGTGATGCCCGAGCTCGACATGCCGGGCCACACCGCGAGTTGGTTCGTCGGCCACCCGGAGCTCGCCAGCGCCCCGGGCCCCCACGAGATCATCGCCGGGTGGGGCGTGCAGGATCCGGTCATGGACCCGACCCGGGAGCAGACGTACGAGTTCGTCGCCGCCTTGCTGGCGGAAATGAGCGGCCTTTTCCCCGACGCCTACTTCCACATCGGCGGCGATGAGGTCAACGGCGTGCAGTGGGACGCCAATGCGGACATCCAGCAGTTCATTGCCGACAACGGCCTTTCCGACAACCACGGGCTGCAGGCGTACTTCAATCGACGTATTCAGCCGATGCTCGCCGCACATGGCAAGAGGATGGTCGGTTGGGAGGAGATCTTTCATCCCGATTTGCCGCCGGACATCGTCATCCACTCGTGGCGCGGACAGGAGTCGCTGGCCGCCGCCGCCCGTGCCGGCTACGCGAGCATTCTCTCGAACGGCTACTACATCGACCTGATGCAGCCGGCCGCCCGGCATTACGCCGTCGACCCGCTCGGCGGGCCGGCCGCCGATCTTGACGCCGAGGAGCGGAGGTTGGTGCTGGGCGGCGAGGCCACCATGTGGGGCGAGTATGTCGTCGACGAGACCATCGACTCACGCATCTGGCCGCGCACGGCGGCGATCGCCGAGCGGCTGTGGTCCGCCGCCGCGGTGACCCAGGTCGACGACATGTACCGGCGCCTCGAGTCCGTGAGCAGGTGGCTCGAAGGGACCGGTGTGACGCACCGGTCCGGCTTCGTCAAGATGCTTGAACGGCTGGCGGGAAACGGATCGGTGGAGCCACTGCGGGTTCGGGCACGAGCTGTACAACGTCGGCCACATGTA
>CBDUAS010000460.1:0-3711 GCA_965365185.1 uncultured bacterium
CTTGGCGACGCGCACGGCCGAGGGAAGTCGGTTCGCCGGGCCGACGTAGACGAGCTCCCCATCGCGCGCCGCCACCGCCGCGTCGGCGACCAGGCCGACCTCCTCCTGCGCGGCTCCGGCAGCCGGGCCGTCCTCGCCGTGAGCCATGCTCAGACAGGCGTGGATTCCGGTGACCACGAGCGTGGCCAGGGGCTTGTGTCCCGGCTCCCTGTCGCCGCTCTCGACCATCAGCGCTCGGCCGCGTCAGCGGATGCCGCATCGTCACCGCCGTTCGACCCGCCGGTCGCCGGCAGCTTGACGTCATGGCGCGCCGCGGTGTCGATCGCCTGCACGTAGCCGGCGTCGGCGTGACGCGCCACGCCGATGCCCGGGTCCACGGTGAGAACGCGGTCGAGGCGCTCGGCACGCGCTTCGGTGCCGTCGGCGACGATCGCCATGCCGGCGTGCAACGCGTAGCCCATACCGACCCCGCCACCGTGGTGGAACGACACCCAGGATGCGCCCGAGACGGCGTTGAGACCGAAATTCAGCAGCGGCCAGTCGGCCACTGCGTCGGAACCGTCGCGCATCGCCTCCGTCTCGCGGTTCGGCGAGGCAACCGAACCGCAGTCCAGATGGTCCCGGCCGATGGCCACCGGGGCGGTTACCTTGCCGTCGGCGATGAGGCGGTTCATTGCCGCACCGAAACGCGCCCTGTCGCCATAGCCCAGCCAGCAGATGCGGGCCGGCAGGCCGAGCTGCGGCACCCGCTCCCGCGCCATGTGCACCCAACGGTGCAGGACCGCATCGTCGGGAAACACACGCAACAGCTCGTCGTCGAGCGCGGCCAGGTCGGCCGGATTGCCGGAGAGACACGCCCAGCGGAACGGCCCCTTCCCTTCACAGAACAGCGGCCGGATGTATGCGGGCACGAAGCCCGGGTAGAGAAACTGGCCGCTCGCGTCGCGGACGGTCAATCCCCCCGCTTCCGCCTGACCACGGAGGTTGTTGCCGTAATCGAAGCAAACGGCACCCTGCGCCTGCAGATCGATGATTGCCTGCGTGTGACGCATCATCGTGTCGACGCTGCGGCGCTTGTACTCCTCGGGGTCGTCGGCGCGCAGCGCATCGAGCTCGAGCAAATCTCCGGACGGCACGTAGTCGAGCAGGTCATGCGCCGACGTCTGGTCGGTGACCACGTCCGGCGTCACCCCCCGGGCAGCCATCTCGGCGAACACGTCGGCGGCATTGCCCACCAGTCCCACGGACAGCGGCTCACCGGCGCGCTTTGCCGCGTCGATCCAGCCGAGGGCCTCGTCGAGGTCCTCGCTCAGGCGATCGCAGTAGCCTTCGTCTACCTTGCGGGCAATGCGTTCGGCGCGCACCTCGACGATGAGGATCGCCGCCCCCGCCATGGTGCCGGCCAGCGGTTGGGCGCCGCTCATGCCGCCCATGCCACCGGTGAGCACGAACCGGCCCTCGAGGCTATCGGCCGCGAATTCGCGCTTCGCCAGGGACGCCAGCGTCTCATACGTCCCCTGCAGGATTCCCTGCGTGCCGATGTAGATCCAGGAGCCGGCGGTCATCTGCCCGTACATCATCAGACCGAGCGCATCGAGGCGGTCGAACTCCTCCTGTGTCGCCCAGTGCGGAACCAGGTTAGCGTTGGCGATCAGCACCCGCGGCGCGTGCTCGAAGGTGCGCGCGACGTACACCGGCTTGCCGGATTGTACGCACAAGGTCTCGTCGGGACGAAGGTCCTCGAGGGCGGCGACGATCTGTCGGTAGCAGCGCCAGTTGCGCGCCGCGCGGCCGCTGCCTCCGTAGATGATGAGGTTCTTCCAATCGACCGCCACCTCCGGATCGAGGTTGTTCATCATCATGCGCATCGCCGCTTCCGCGTCCCAGGTAGAACAGCGGCGTTCGCTGCCCCGCGGCGCCCGAACGGGCTCGGACGGGCGATCTCGTTCGAACATCGGACGACCTGCTGCGGCTTTCACCTCGACCATCGCGATCCTCTCCGCTCTCGATCCGTCCCGCAGGTCGCATGGGGCTTGCTCAGCCCTTGATGACCCCCACGGGCTTCAGTCGAAACACCTTGTCCGAGACGCCGGCGCCGGCCATCACCTCGACGACATCGGCAACGTCTTTGTAAGCGTAGGGCATCTCCTCCGCCACCGTACGCTTGCCGGCAGCACGCACGGTGACCCCGTGGTCTTGCATCTCACCGAAGAGGTCGCGGCCGCGACTCTCCCGTTTCGCCTGCGCCCTGCTCATGAGGCGTCCGGCGCCGTGGCAGGTCGAGCCGAAGGTACGCTCGAGCGCCCCCGCCGCGCCGATGAGAACGTACGAATAGCGACCCATATCGCCGGGCACCAGCACGGGCTGGCCGATCGGTCGCAGCGACTCGGGGATGCGCGGATCGCCCGCCGGGAAGGCCCGCGTTGCCCCCTTGCGGTGCACACAGAGGCGCTTCCGCTCGCCGTTGACTTCGTGTTCCTCGAATTTGGCGACGTTGTGGCAGACGTCGTAGATGAGCCGCATGCCGAGCTCTCGCGGGCCGGTACCGAACACCTGCATGAAACACTGTCGTGCCAGGTCGGTGATCGTCTGCCGGTTTGCCCACGCGTAGTTGGCGGCGCAGGCCATCGCCCCGATGTAGGCGCGGCCCTCGGCGGAGTCCAGCGGCGCGCAACAGAGTTGTCGGTCCGGAAGCTCGATCCCGTATTCGACGACGGCCCTGTTCATCACCGCCAGGTAGTCGTCGCACACCTGGTAGCCGAGCCCACGCGACCCGCAGTGAATGAGAACGCAGACCGTGCCCTCCTCCACCTCCAGAGCGTCGGCGGCACCCGTGCTGTAGATCTCGTCGGCGATGCCGATCTCCAGGAAATGATTGCCGGACCCCAGCGTGCCGAGTTGCCTGCGGCCGCGCTCGATGGCGCGTCCCGACACCTGTTCCGGATCGGCGCCGGACAGGCGGCCGTTTTCCTCCGTGTGCGTCAAGTCGCGCGCCGTACCCATGCCGCGCTCCTCGACGACGTGCGCGGCGCCCTCGGTGAGCACCTTGCGCATTTCGGCCACCGACAGCGCCTTGATGGCATTCGCCGAGCCCACGCCCGTGGGGACGGTATTGAACAGCGCGTCCATGAGCCGCGGCATCCTGCCTTCGAGGTCGCCGGCACGCAGGTCGGTGCGCAGGACCCGAACACCGCAGTTGATGTCGTAGCCGACGCCGCCGGGCGAAATGACGCCGTCCGCGCTCGGGTCGGTGGCGGCGACGCCGCCGATGGGGAACCCGTACCCCCAGTGAATGTCGGGCATGGCGAGCGAGGCGCCGACAATGCCCGGAAGGTAGGCCACGTTCGCCACCTGCTGGGCGCTCTGGTCGTGCTCGATGTCGCGCATCATGGACTCGCTGGCGAAGATGCGTCCGGGCACGCGCATGCCCCCGGAACGCCGGATCTCCCAGCAGAATTCGTCGATGCGACGCACTTCGACCGGCGGCGGCGGTACGGTCGGCACCTGTACCTGCGAACGCTTCCCGGGCCGCCCGGCGGGATGCCGCCGCCTGCGTTTGCCGTGTCGCCGGCGAGAGCGGGAACGATCAGACATCGACCACCACCGTGGCACGCCAGACCGATCCGTCGTGCTCCAGCCGCAAGCCGTGGTAGGTCCCCGCCTTGATCTCCGTGTGCAAGGTGTGCCGGCTGGCATCGAACGGCTCCCCGG
>CBDUAS010000461.1:0-3710 GCA_965365185.1 uncultured bacterium
GCACGGCGGCGACGGCTACCTCGGTGTGCAGAGCATGGTGCCGGTGTCGGCGGGTGACGAGCGGGTCTTCCTGGCCTTCAAGGACCAGTCCTCCACGCTGTTCGCCGTCGATCCCTCGACCGGGGCGCTGGGTCCGATGTGGGAGGATCGCAGCATTCGCAACAGCTACGCCGTGCCCGTCTATCATCAGGGCTTCGTGTACGGCTTCAGCAGCCGGTTCCTGACCGCCGTCGATGCGACGACCGGCCAGGCGGCGTGGAAGTCGCGCCCGCCCGGGGACGGCTTCCCGATCCTGGTGGGCGACCACCTGGTCATCCTGACCAAGGACGGTAGCCTGCATCTGGTGGACGCGACTCCGGAGGAATACCGCGAGGTTGCCGGCGTACAGGTGTTCGACGACCTTGCCTGGGTGCATCCGAGCTACGCCATGGGCAGCATCTTCGTGCGTAGCACCGGCGAGATCGCTCGCGTCGATATCGATCGCGGCGCGCGTGCCACCGAGGGCGTCGAGTACGTCGCCGGTCGCGCCCCGGAGGGCAGCGAGTTCGCCGCCTTTCTCGAGCGCGTTGCAGCCGCTCCCGACAAGGCGGCAGAGATCGATACCTTCCTCGACGGTAAGGAGTTCCCCATCATCGAGGGCGACAGCCTGGCGCACTTTGTCTACCGCGGACCCGGCGACGACCTCGCGGTGGCCGGGGAGATGATCGGCTCGCGCCAGGAGGCCCGCATGCAGCACGTCGAGGGCACCGACCTGTTCTACTTCTCGGTCCCGCTGCTGCCCGACGCGCGCCTCAACTACCGCTTCGTGCGCGACTACGAGGACATCGTCGACCCGCGCAACCCGCGTCGCACGACAAGCTACATCCACGCACCGGAGATGAAGATCGCGTCGCCGGGCGAGAGCAGCGAGATGTCGTGGATGGCGATGCCGGAGTGGCGCCGGCCGGACCACCTGAACGAACCGAGCCCGGAGATCGCGCGCGGGCGCGTCGTCGAGCGGGCCCTCGAGAGCGCCGTGCTCGAGCAGCCCTTGAGCCTGCAGGTGTACCTGCCGCCCGGCTACGACGAGGGCGAGCAGCGCTACCCCGTGGCCTACTACCATGCCGCGGAGGTCGCGGTCTCCAAGGGCCGCGTGCCGGTGACGATCGACAACCTCATCGCCGATGGCTTGCCCCCGCTGATCGCGGTGTTCTTCGACATCCCCGTCGAAGGGCCGGAGTATTCCTCCGTGTTCGCGCAGGAGCTGGTGCCGTTCGTCGACGCCAGTTTCCGTACCGTGCCGAATGCCTCGGAACGGGCCAGCATCGGTGCCGGCTGGGGGGGCTTCCCGGCGCTGATGACCACGTTCGAGAACCCCGAGCTGGTGAGCAAGGTCGGCATCCAGTCGCTCTTCATGCTCGATGCCATGCGCCTGCAGCTCGAGCCGCTGGTGCCGCCGGCAGAGGAAAAGCCGCTCGACCTCTACGTCGAATGGGGCGTGTACGATTTGCAGAACCCGCAGGAGAACTGGGACGTGCGCGACTTCTCGCGCGCCTTCGCCGATTACATGCGCGGGCGCGGCTACGCGGTCGTCGCGGCGGAAGTGCATGACAGCACCGGCTGGGATAGCTGGCGCAACCGCAACGACGTGGTGCTGAATACGCTGTTTCGGCGCTGAGGTCGGCGCCAGGGCGATCGTAGGGCGGCCACGGTCAGTCCGAACCCACCGAGCCGGGGATCGATGATGGAGTCGGATCCGGGACAGCAAATCGGGGAGGAGTTCTTCGTCGGCCGATACGAGCGCCTCGACTCGGAGGTCTCCCGCCGCGTCGAGCGCGAGGTGCTCGGCGACGACGTCGGCCTGAACGGCTTCACCACGATCGACCAGGCCGAAGCTCTGGTCGGTCTTCTCGAGCTCGGTCCCGAGAGCCTGCTTCTCGACGTGGGTGCCGGGCGAGGTTGGCCGGGTTCGCTGATGGCAGATGTCAGCCGCTGCCGACTGATCTCCACCGACCTTCCGCTCAACGCGCTGATCGGCGCCCGGCAGATCCTCGCCGGCCGTGGCCTGGCCGCGCGCAGCGAGTTGGTCGCCGCCGATGTCCTGCGGCTCCCGTTCCGCTCGGCGGTCTTCGATGCCGTAGCCCACGCCGATGTGTTCTGCTGAATCGAGGACAAGCTCTCCGGGCTGAGAGAATGCCACCGGGTGATGAAGCCAGGGGCACGCATCGCCGGCTACGTCATTCACACCACGCCGGGCCTTTCAGCGGCGGCACTTCGGCGGGTCGAAGAGTTCCTACCGATGGAGGTGTTGGCTGACGGGCCGCCCGAGCAACTGGCAACCGAGGCCGGCTTCTCGGTAGTCGCACGTGACGACGTTACCGACCGGTTTCGCGACACAAGCGATGCCGTCCTGCGGGCGCGCGCGAAGCTCGAGGTCGAGCTTCGCGAGATCGACGGCGACGACGCGTACGAGGACGACCAGCAGAGGAAGGAGGCCGTCCTGACGGGCATCGATGAAGGGTTGATCGTGCGTTCGCTGATCGCCGCCGTCAAGCGTTGAGGGTCTCGCCGCTGGCGCGCGGGCAATGCTATCTTGCGGGCTTTACGACCCGCAGGAAGAGGAATCTCATGAAGCGCCGCATCTCCTCGCTCTTTCTCGCCTCCGCCGTCCTCTCCGCCTCCGTCGTCCCCGCGGCCGTTCTCTCCGCCGCGCAGCGCGGTGCGCAGGAGGCCCGTCTGCTCGCCGTGGGTGAGCCGGTTTCCGGCACGCTCCAATCGGACGCGAGCCACGTCTACGCCATCGAGCTGACCGAGCTGCAGTTCGTCTACGGCGCCGTCGATCAGCTCACGGTCGACGTGGTCGTGACGCTGAAGGGGCCGGACGGCGAGGACATCCGCACCTTCGATTCGCCGGCGCGCGGGCCGGAGATCTTCCAGTTCGAGAGCGAGGAGGGCGAGGCGGGCACGTTTACCCTCGAAGTGGCGCCGTTCGAGGGCGCGGAGGGCGACTACGTCATCGAGCTGTACGTCGTCGAGCCGGTGGCAACCGACCCGGAAGATCGTGTCGACCAACTGATGATCGCGTTCACCGGCGACGACGTCGCCGGCGGCGTGGTCGGCGTCATCCAGGACGGCGAGGTGCGGTTCGTGCGCGCCTACGGCATGGCCAACCTGGAGCACGGCATTCCTTTCGACGTCGACACGAAGTCCAACATCGGCTCGGGGACCAAGCAGTTCACCGCCATGGGGTTGCTGCTGCTGCAGGCCGACGGCAAGCTGTCGCTCGACGACGACGTGCGCGAGCACATCCCCGAGCTGCCGGACTTCGGCGCGCCGATCACGCTGCGCAACCTGCTCAACCACACCGGCGGCTACCGCGAGGTCTACAACTTATTGCCGATGACCGGCTTCCAGGGCGAGGATGCGTTCCGTCGCGAGAACGTCATCGAGATCGTGCAGCGCCAGCCCGAGCTGCAGGCACAGCCCAACACCGAGTTCATCTACAACAACACGGGCTACATCCTTGCGGCCGAGATCATCGAGCGGGTTTCGGGGATGACCTTTCCCGAGTTCATGAAGGCGCGGGTGTTCGAGCCGCTCGGCATGCACGATACGCGGGTGAAGGCGTTCCAGGGAGAGATCATCCCCGGCAGCGCGCAAGGGTACGTTCCGGCCGAGGGCGGCGGGCTGCGCACGGCGCGGGACCTGCCGGCCTCGTACGGCGCCGGCGG
>CBDUAS010000462.1:0-3707 GCA_965365185.1 uncultured bacterium
CCGTGAAGCGACCGCCGAAGCGCTCGCACCAGCTACAGCCCTCCAGGTGCTTGTCGATGCGAGCGACGTCCGTCTCCTCGAGCTCGCCGTCCAGATAAGCGGACAGCTTCTCCAGCACCTGCCGGCATCGAATACCGGCAACCTCGCGGTCATGGGCTTTCATGCGTATCCCTCGCAACGTTGGCAACGAAGCGCAGCCGGGCGCGGTGCAGGCGACTCCTTACGGCCTCGAGACCGAGCTCCAGCAAGTCCGCGACCTCGGCGGACGTGAACCCTTCGAGGTCGCGTAGTATCAGCACCTCGCGATCGGCGGCCGAGAGGTCTCGTAGGCCGACCTCGACGCGCTCGCGATTCTCCAGGCAGGGGACAACAGACGCGCCCTCGTCGCCCCAGCCCGCTTGTGTGCCGAGAGCAGTCAGCTCTTCATGATCCTCGGGCTCGCCCGATCGCCGGCGGAACTGCCGGGTCACGGCATTGCGCGCGATCCCCAGCAACCAGCAACGGGCGCTGCCGGCACCGCGGAACCCGGCAGCGCCGCGCCAGGCGTTGATGAACGTCTCCTGAAGAGCCTCCTCGTACGCCGCGTCGTTTTCGGTGAGTGAGCGCGCGAATCGCGCCACGGCGGTTTCGTGGCGATCCATGAAGGTCTCGAAGGCGAAGAGGTTCCCCGCGGCGGTTCGCTGCAGCAGCTCGCGATCCGCCGTCGCCGGCCTTTGTGCGGCGTCATCGGCGGTGTTTCGCGCCAGGTCCTGTTGGCGTTCGGTCAGTTGTTCTCCAGGGGGCATGTGCTGAAGCCCAGCGCCGTGTACAGGGGGCAGCTTCCGAGAAGACCGGTGGCCAGCGGAATGATGCCGACCAATCCCCACAGCGATTGCGGACCGATGAACACGAGGCTCAGAAGGCCGATTCCGAGAACCACGCGCACGCCCCGCTCCACCACATGCTCGTTCTTCGGCAAAAGCTTGCTGCTCAAGGTTTCTTCTCCCGTCGTCGTTCTCGGCACCCCGTCGGTGCCTTTACTGAAGAAGATGCAAGAAACACGTCGAACGGTTCACGAAAAATCACCTTCGCGCGCCCATCACAACCTTACCCGCGGCCCGCGAGAGCCTCGTCAACGGGCGGCACAACCCGCGATCGCCTCGCCGGAAAGCGAAAATGCGAGCACCTGGGTTATCTGGCGTTGCGGCGCGAAGTTGTTGTCGCTGATGAAGATGATCGTGTGCTCGCCCGTCTGCAGCCGCGGACCGAAGGCCATGCCCTCGATGTTGTCCAGCCGGGGAACGAAATCGGCCAGGTCTCCGATGAGGCGCTTGCCGGCCGGCACCGCAGCGGCTTCGGCAAGGGAGAGGCTGTCGATAGCGGAGACGTCGGTCGCCCCCGCAAGACATACGTCGAAGAGCTGGATGCTGTGCTCCGGCACGGCGCCGGCTACGAACGATCGCTCGAGAACCAGCAGATGGTCCTCGGCCAGCGCCAGCATCTCGACGACGCCGTTGACCTCGAGGGCTCCGGGAACGGGAGCGCGCGCGTGCACCGCGTCGATCGGATAGAAGAACTGGGCGTCGAACACTCCGTGCGTGCGATCGAAGCGCAGGATGCGTCCGGTGGTTCCGGCATCCGGTGTGGCGACCGGACCGTCTTGTACCAGCGCGCTCTCCGTGGCAGTGAACAGCCAGCGGCCGTCGGGCGTGATGGTGAGCGCCTCGAACGCCAGGTTGTTGCGGATGCCGACGGCGAGGTCGGCGTCGGGGATGAAACCGGAGGGAATCGCCAAGCGCTCCATCATCGACCGGTCCGGACCGAAGACGGCGATAAACGGCTCGATATTCCGGGTGACGTCGCCCTCCGAGGAGATGAACAGGATCTGCTCATGCGCAGCGAGCCCTTCGAGGTCGTAGGACCCTGTCGGGAGGGGCGCGCCGTCGCCGCCGAAAAGCTCCTGCCAGCCGGTGATCGAGACATCGAGGGGCCCGGGTGGCTCATCCGGTAGGGCAATGTGCAACGTGTAGTAGCGCGCCGGCCCGCGGCTGCCCCTGTCATCGGAGATGGCGTAGTAGGTGGTCCCCTCGATGCGCAGCAGCGAGGACAGGCCGCCGACTTCTGGATCGCCGGGGACGGCGGGAGCGGGTTCGAGGCGCTCTTCCCCCAGAAGCTCGAGAGGAGGCGCCGAGGCTACCTCGGGGGCAGCGCCGTTGCAGGCCGCTGCCCCGGCACTGAGTGCCAGCAGCGCGAGCTTGTGAAACGGGAACTTCAGCGACCCTGCTCCTGACGGGGACGTATCGTCGGGTACTCGATGCCGAGTTGCTCGAGGTAGGTGTCGTAGCGCGTCGGATCGTAACGCAGCGGCTCGAGCATCGGACGAAAGCGCTCCATCTTCTCGGCGTTGAGATGGATCGGCGGCTCCGTTCCCTCGGGGATGAGCGACTGCCACCGACGCTCTGCCGTCGTCACGTCGTCGAAGTACGTCCAGGCCTCTTCCACAACTTCGGGCTCGTTGACCAGAGTGATCGCCGTCATGGCGATCACCCGGGCGCCGTAATTCGCTCCTTGGTGGGCAATGGGTGTCGCCATGGCGATGCCGCTTGACCAGTGGTGCCCGGTGGTACCGGGAATCTGTCCGGGGTATCGCAGGCGCACGGTAGGTAGGTTCCAGGAGACCTCGGCGATGTCGTCGCTGCCGCCGCCCATGCCCTGGTTGGCTTCGCGAACCTCGCCCTCGCGGACCTCTGTATTCAATCCGTCGGTATTCTCGCGGCCCATCATCTCCTGCACCGCCTTGGCGAGCATCTGATCCTGTTCCGTCCACTCGGGCATGCCGACGTGCTGGATGTTGGCGTGCATCAGCTCGGCGAGCGGTTTGTTCATGTTCGAGGGCCAGGCGGAGCCGAAAACGCGTTCGGTCACCTCGGTGTCGGTCATCAAGGCCGCGCCCTGCGCCATGCGCTGGCCGATCTCGTGCAGGGCCTTGATGCGGTCGTAGTCGAGCTCGCGGAAGTAATACCAGACCGACGCTTCCGAGGGCACGACGTTCGGCTGGTTGCCGCCGTTGGAGATGATGTAGTGGCTGCGTTGCTGCAGTCGGAGGTGCTCGCGGCGGAAGTTCCAGCCGGAGTTCATCAGCTCGACGGCATCGAGCGCGCTGCGCCCTGCCCAGGGAGATCCGGCGCCGTGGGCCGACTGCCCGTAGAAGGTGAACTGGGTCGACACCAGCCCTGAGCCCGAGATGCCGTAGTTGGTGCTCATGCCCGAGCTGATGTGGGTCGAGAGCATGATGTCCATGTCCTCGAACAGGCCCGCGCTGACCATGTAGGTACGCGACGCCACCAGCTCCTCGGCCACGCCGGGGATTATCTTGAGCGTGCCCGGCAACCCGTGCTTCTCCATCAGGCGCTTGGTCACAATGGCGCCGACGAGGTCGACCGCGGCGGCCGAGTTGTGTCCCTCGCCGTGCCCGGGACCGCCCTCGATGAGGGGATCGTGGTAGGCGACGCCGGGCTTCTGTGAGGTCTCGGGAAGGCCGTCGATGTCGCCCATGAAGCCGATCACCGGCTTTCCGCTGCCCCAGCTCGCCACGTAGCAGGTGGGCATGCCGGCACAGCCGGTTTCGACGGTGAATCCCTCCGCCTGGAGAATCCCGCTGATGTACTCGACCGTCCAGAACTCCTGGAAGCCGAGCTCGCCGAAGGAGAAGATCGAATCGACGATCT
>CBDUAS010000463.1:0-3701 GCA_965365185.1 uncultured bacterium
CAATCGATCGATTCGAGATCGGCACCTGGAACCGGAGATCGAGCGTAAGCGCCCGGCCGGACGCCAGGCGCTCTTCGAGCAGCAGGTAGGGCCAGAGGATCGGCGCCAACACGGCGCCGCACACCAGCACGAACACGACGCAGGCACGGAGGAAGTCTGCACGCCGCCAGCGGCCATCGACAACGCCGAAGAAGGTGATCATGATCGCCGCAAGGAAGGCGCCGAAGACCGCATTGTGCGACCCGGACAAGGCATTGAGGCAAAAGAAGACAGCGGCGGCCAGGGGCCAGCGATACCGTGCTTTCTCCGCTTCGCCCGCGCTCGGCTGCAGCCAGCGCCACATTGCCCAGACCATCCAGGGCAGCCAGTGGTCGCCGACGAACTGGATCTGTTGATAGCGGGTGAAGTGGACGGGATTGAAGACCCACAGAACGGCCCCCAGGAACGCCGCTCCGGGATGGCCGGTCAGCGTGCGCGCGAAAACGAAAAACCCCATGCCGCCAAGGGCCAACCCGCCGATGAGCAGAACGTTGAACGTCAACACCGGGTCGTAGAAGAGCTCGATGACCGGGAGCATCAACAGGCTGTGGGACAGCAGCATGTCGGCGTAGGCGAACGTGTAGTCTTCCGGGTGGAACATGTTGGCGTGATGGATCCCGAGCGGGTCCGTCAACATCGCGCGCGCCCCCCAGAAGACGAGGTAGTTGTTCAACCGGTAGTCGTTGTCCGTCGGGCGGACGGCGCTGAGCCCCCCGGGATCGCTGGCCAAGGGCCAGGTTGCCGCGATAGACAGGATCACCAGCGCAAGTGCTGCGAGCGACGTGTGCCGGCGTCGTCGGTTGCGCATCGGGTCGGCGGAGCAAGCGGAAACTGGAGTCGAGTCGCTGTATTGTAGTGATCCCAGCGCCTCCATGGAAGCGGGATTGAAGGGGCAGCCGTGGCAACGGAAACGACGGATCCGACGTTGAATGCGGCACAGGATCTGGCCATGGCGGCGGGTGAGCTGTTGCACTCTCACTACGGTCGCCTGCGTCGCCAGCACGCCGACCGCAAGGGCGGACTGCGCCGGGACCTCGTCAGCCGCGCCGACCGCGAGGCGGAAGAGCTCGTTCTCGCGGGAATTCCCGGTAACGACGACGTGCTCGCGGAAGAAGGCAGCTCACGCGCCACCGGTGCGGATCGCTGCTGGATCGTCGACCCGCTCGACGGGACCGTGAACTTCTTGCACGGCATCCCGTTCTGGGCGGTCTCCATCGCCGTGGTCGAGCGAGGAGAGTTGGCCGCCGCTGTCGTTCACGCACCGGCTTTGGCCGAGACTTTTGCCGCCGCACGTGGTTCGGGTTGCCACTGCAACGGCGCCCGCGTGAAGGTTTCGACGACGGCCGAGTTGGCCGAATCCGTGCTGGCTACGGGTTTCTCCTACAACCGGGACGCGGTGCCGGACAACAACCTGGACAACTTCTCCGCCATGGCGATGGCCTGTGCCGGGCTCCGTCGCATGGGAGCGGCGTCTCTCGACCTGGCCTTCACCGCCTGCGGTCGGCTCGACGGATTCTGGGAGCTGCATCTTGCACCCTGGGACGTGGCCGCGGGCACGCTGCTGGTGCGTGAGGCGGGGGGGCGGGTAAGCGACTTTTCCGGAACCGAGGCCCTCGATGAGGTGCTCGACGGCCGCAACATCGTTGCCACGAACGGCCTCATCCACGGCGCCGTGTGTGAGCGCCTGGCACCCCTGCGGGGATTGTAATGCGCTACCAGACACCCATCGGGATCCACACGCCGAGCGGCTCGGAATGGGCAACGGTCGCTGCCGATGGTTACGCGCTCCACGTGGACCTGTCGGAGGGCGATGCCCCGACCCTGGCCGAATCGGTCTCGCGTACGTTGCGGGACGACCCGCCGTGGCTTCATTGCCGCTGGTTGTACGACGAGGTCGGCTCCGAGCTATACGAGCGGATCACCGAGCAGCCGGAGTACTACCTGACAGGTGTCGAGGATCGTATTCTCGCCGACAACGCCGACGCGTTACTCGATCTGGTCGATGACGCCACGATCGTCGAGTTGGGCTCGGGCAGCAGCACCAAGACCCGCCGGTTGCTCGAAGCCTGGCTGAAGCGCGGCGAGACACGCTACGTTCCCATCGATATCAGCCGGGCGGCGCTCGAGCAGGCGTGCTCGGGGCTGGCGGACGCGTATCCGCGCCTCATGATCGAGGGTCTGGCGGCTCGCTACGCCCGCGGGCTGCCGCTCGTCGGCGAGGTGTCACCGCTCCTACTGCTCTTCCTCGGGTCCACGATCGGCAACTTCAACGAGCTGCAGCTCGCCGAATTCCTCGAGCTCGTGGCTGCTTCGCTGAGTCCCGGAGATCATTTTCTTCTCGGCGTCGACCTGGTGAAAGACCCGCAGGTTCTCAACGACGCCTACAACGACGCGGCCGGCTGGACCGAACGCTTCATGGTCAACATCGTGGCGCGGATGAACCGAGAGCTGGGCACCGGCGTTCCCCTCGACGGCGTCGCCTATGAGGGCACCTACAACGAGCGCCGGGAGCGGGTGGAGATGTTTCTCCGCTTCACCGACGACGTCCACATCGACCTCGCGGACGGCAGTGCGCCGGTGCGGATTGCGGCGGGCGACCGGGTACTGGTCGAAATCAGCACGAAGTTTCGCCTCGATCGGCTGGTGCCGACGCTGCGTGACTTCGGTTTCTACCTGGAACGCTGTTTCTCGGATCCGGACGACATGTTCGCAGTGCTCTTGCTGACGCGGCGGGATTGAGTTAGCTGTAACCTCCAGTTTGTCGCTGGCAAAGTCGATATTGACGGCAATGGAACCGATCACAGATGCGAGGCTCGTCGAGCTGATGGTTGCCTATCAAGGCGGAGAGCTCGAGGCGTTCGAGGACTTGTTCGCGGCTCTCGCAGTGAGCCTGCGCAACTACCTGGCGTCGCTGGCCCGCAGCGTGGATCGGGCCGACGACTTGCTACAGGAGACGTTTCTGCAGATCCATCGCTCGCGCCAAACGTACTCGCCGCCGCGACCGGTCAAACCGTGGATGTACGGCATCGCCCGGCACGTCTTCCTCATGGATCGCCGGTCGCGGGGACGAAAGTCCAAGCACGAAACATTGGCGAAAGAGGATCTTCCGGAGATTCCGGTCTCGGCGCTGGCCGAGGACTTGCCGGTGACCGACGCTCTGCTGGCCGCCCTGCGGGCACTGCCGGAAGACCGTCGTGAAGCGGTCGTACTGCATCATGTCCATGGATTCACATTCCGGGAGATCGGCAGCATGCTGGGGATCACGGCACGCGCCGCCAAGCTGCGATCGTTTCGCGGTATGCAAGGTCTCCGCCAGGTGCTGGGGCAGGAGGGCGAAGATTGATGCGTGAGCCAGTATCCCTGCCGGACTCCCTCCGCCAGCTCGTCGCGGCGGACATGGCGCCGGTCAAACCGCTGGCGGCACCGTGGGTGCGCGTCCTCTGGGCCGTTCCGATAGCGTTGATCCTGTCCGGCGGAACGCTGATCTACTTCGGCCTGCGGCCGGATTTCCAGGGGCTCGCCGACCTGATGACCTGGGTCCCCGTGGTTCTACAGGCGGCGCTCGGGTTGGCCGTCCTGACACTGGCCCTGCACGAGGCGATCCCCGGCATGCGCGTTGCGCGGCCGGTTGTGTTCGGTATCTGCATCGGTGCGCTGGCCCT
>CBDUAS010000464.1:0-3698 GCA_965365185.1 uncultured bacterium
CGTTGAGGGGATTCCGCGCGATGATCCGCGGCTCGGGGCCCGCCTCGAGAACCACGGCCTCGCCGGTTTCGGAAAACAAATAAACCTTGCCATCGCCGGCCACCGGCGTCGCCGAGTACACGCCGCCGATCCGCTGCTGCCACAGTCGCTCGCCGGTGTCGGGATCGATCACCGAGGCGATGCCGTTGCCGTTGGCCATGTAGATGAGGCCGTCGTAATGCAGGATCGACGCGATGTAGGGTGCCCCGGTGGGCACACGCCACAAGACACCGCTGTCGTTGACGTCGCCTCTGCCGCCCAGCCGGATCGCCATGAACGGCCCCGATCGGTAGCCGCGGCTGGTGTAGAGGATGCCGTCGGCGTAGGTCGGCACGGGGATCGGAAAGCGGTTGGGCTCGCCGGCGTACCAGATCAACTCGCCGGTGGTGGGATCCAGAGACTCGAGCCGCTCGCTGGAGTTGACGACGAGCTCGTCGCCGCGTGGCCCGGGTACGATCATCGGCGTGCTGTGCGAATGCAAACCGAGACCCCGGTCGAGCTTTCGCTGCTCGGCTCCCGTGCGGGCATCGAGCCACAACAGATACGAATCACCCGGATGATCGCACTGCAAGATCACGGAATCGCCGTACACGATCGGTGAGCTGGCGGCGCCCCACTGCAAGTCGAACGGCGCGTACTCCTCGCCCAGGTGTCGCTGCCATTGCAGCTCACCGTCCATGTCGAGGGCGACGATCTGGCCGGTACCGAACCAGGCGAACACCCGCTCGCCATCGCTCGCCGGGCTGGGGCTGGCGAGGTTGTGTTTGTCGTGTACCGGGTGTTGCGTACCCCGCAGCGGGAACTCGTACTCCCACAGGAGGTCGCCGTCGGCGCGGTCGAACGCCGCGACCGCGAACGTGACGTCACGGTCGGCCGCATCGGAGCGAGAGCCGCCGAGCGGCTGTTCGATCCCCTCGTCGGCGTCGGGGCCGCGGGCCAGCGTCGGATGGCTGCCACTCCGCCGAGTTCCTCTGCCCAACTGGTAGGTGACGATCACACGATCGCCCACAACGATCGGCGACGAGACCCCCAATCCTCGGAGCGGCGCTTTCCAGGCGATGTTCTCGGTTTCGCCCCAAGTCGCCGGCAACGCCGCGCTCCGGGACACTCCGGTGCCATCGGGTCCGCGCCATTGCGGCCAGTCTTCGCTGCCGGGAGAGTCGGCGACACGCTGCGGCGCCGCATCGATAGCCGGCGTGATCGCCGTCGAAAGCAGAACAAGCACCCACAGCAGGAAGCGCCTTTTCATGACGAAGCTCCGATCTGATAGCACGCGACAAGGAGGTCGGATCTTACACCCAATCCCGCGGCCTGAGCTGTTAGCGGAATGACGCGTACCGGATACGGAGTTCCGACGGGCCCTTCATGCCCCGCCGACCCCAGGCCACGCCCGGATGACTCCGGCGCGGCAACTCTCGAGCACTCAATCGTCAGCGGCGGACCAATCCCCCGATGTTATTGCGGGAACTGAAACTCCGACTTCTCGCTGTAGATGCAAGTCAGCGTGGCAACTCCGCTGGCCGAGACGGTTGCGTGCCAGTTCACCGTGTAGATCCAGGTGCTCGGGTCGTTGATGTCGCTATCCGCTCCCAGGAGAACGCACGGGTACGGGGGCCCCATGTAATCGGGTATGTCGTACGAGTCTGCCCAGGCCTGCCCCGGGTTGTAGGGGTCCCAGTTAACGGCTCTGCCGGTATCGTTGGGCACGCCCGTCAGCCGGACCCTGAGGCTGGCGTTTCCGTTATTGCTGTGCGTGGCTACCTCCGTGCCGCAGGTGGCGAATACGTCAGGCCAGCCCTGGGGGAACCAGTCCCCGTTGCCGTCGACCACGCCGCATCCTTCTTGGCCTCGGAAAACCAAGGCAGCCATCGAGTGCGGGGGAGCCGAGTTATTGGCTGTGCCCTCTGACCCCGTGGTGGCTCCGGACACGGACGCATAGGAGGCAACGGCTTCGGCGCCGGGCGCCGTGGGCGATTCGCTACAACCGACGGCCACGAGCATGGCCAGCAGGGCAAATCCAGCGACGACAGAGGCAAGAACTCTCCTCATAACAACCTCCCTCGCAGAACGGGGCCGGGGGCGCCAAAAAAACGAGATACCGGGCCACGGTAGTCGAGCCTTCCGTCGAAAGTCCTGAACACGACCCTCAAAGATCGTGATTCATGTTGATGATGGACGGTCGCCGAGACGAAGCGTCTCGCGGACCCGTCTGTTCCATCGTTGTCCCATGCATTCGGCGGACCGGAGGGCACCGCGAACGACTACTCCGAGTACACCAGCTCCTGCACGATCTCCAACACGAGCTGCACGCCGCGGCGGACGTTCTGCAGGCTGATGCGCTCGTCGTTGCCGTGGATGCGGTTGGATTCGGAGGGCACCAGGATCTCGGGTCCGTAGCCGTACGCAACGATGTCCATGTCGCGGAAGAAGTGGCTGTCGGTGAAGCCGCTCGACACCGAAGGAACCACCTTGCTGTTCGGGAAGTGACGAGAGCTGACGGTCTCGATGGCACGATACAGTGCGGTGTCGGTGCTCGATACGGCGGGCGTGAACCCCATCAGCACCTCGATCTCGATGGCCGGGTCGTTGATGATCACGGAGAGCTGCTCGATGAACGCTTGCGGATCCTGGTCGGGCAACAGGCGGCAGTCGAGCTGCGCACTCGACGACGGCGGCACGACGTTGATCTTGCTGGAGCCCTCCAACATGGTGATCGAGCAGGTGTTGCGGGTCAGGGCGTGCAGGAACGGATCGTAGAGCTGCAGCTCGAGCAGAAATGCCGGGTCGCGGATCGCTCGCGGCATGTTGGCGAAGCGCTCGGCCCAGCGCGGATCGGCGTCCTCGGCGATGGCCTTGAAGTAGGCATCCACGGCCGGCACCATGCGCGGCTCGAACTCGTAGTCGTCGACCTTGGCGAGCGCTTGCACCAAGCGGGTGACCGACGAGGTGACGCGCGGGCGCGAGCCGTGGCCGGGCTCGTCGACGGCGGTCACCAGCAGCCACCAGGGCACCTTCTGGGTCACCTCGACCTCGAAGGCAATGGTGGTGTCGGCGGAGACATCGGCGATGTCGGCCGGCTCGTCGCCCAGAACGGCGCCGCCGCCGCCCTCGTTGAGAATCAGGCCGACACCTTCGAACAGCTCGGGCCGGTTCTCGGCCAGCCAACCGGCGCCGTAGAAGCCGCCGGCCTCCTCGTCCGCGGTTGCCATGAAGATGACGTCACGATTGAGCGGCCGCGCGTCGGCGTGGAGCGCCAGAAAGGCCAGCAGGTGCTGGATGCCGAGCGCCTTGGTGTCGAGCGTGCCACGGCCGTAGACGAATCCGTCGCGGATCTCGCCGCTCAGGGGGTCGGTGGTCCAGTGATCCATGTCGGCCGGCACCACGTCAATGTGATGCAACAGGATCAGCGCGGGCTCGTCGCCCCCCTCGAGGCGAGCCCAGATGTTGCCCCGGCCCGGCGCCGATTCGACCGTCTCGTAGGGGATCCCGGCGGCGTCGAAGATGCGGGCGAAGAACTCCACGCCGCGGCTCTCGTTGCCCGGTGGGTTGACCGTGTCGACGCGGATGTACTCCTGCAGGCGCGTCACGGCCTGGTCCTGGAGCGCGGCCGGATCGACGGGACTTTGGAGCGATGGCAAGGAAAGTAGAGCGATGACTAC
>CBDUAS010000465.1:0-3696 GCA_965365185.1 uncultured bacterium
ACACCGACGGCCCGCCGCTCGCGGTTTTCCTCGTCGCTGGACGCAGTCGCTCAGGACCTCAAGTACGCAGCGCGTCACCTCCGCCGCCACCCCGGGCCCACGATCGTCGCGGCGCTTACACTGGCCCTCGGGATCGGTGTCAACGCAGCCGTTTTCAACCTCGTGAACGCCCGGTTGCGACCCCCGCCAGTAACAGACCCCGACTCCCTCGTGACCTTGTGGCAATCCAATGCCGCCCGCCCCGACCGCCCCGGCACCTACTTCTCCTACCCCGACTACCGCGACTATCGGGATCGCACCGATGTTTTCTCCGGGTTGCTGGCGTTCAGTACCACGACCTCGGGAGTCAGCGGCGGCGCTTACCCCGAGCAGATCTTCGCCGAGCAGGTATCGGGAAACTACTTCGAGGTGCTAGGTGTGACGCCGAGCGTCGGCCGCGCACTGCAGCCGGGAGACGACGATCCCGCGGCCAACCCGGTGGCCGTCATCAGCTACGCGCTGTGGCAGCGGCAATTCGGCGGTGATCAGAATGTGATCGGCACCGAACTGGCGCTTAACGGGGGCGGTCCTTTCACCATCGTCGGCGTCGCCGCCGAAGGCTATTGGGGCAGCGGCGGCGGAGCGAAGATCGACGTCTGGTACCCGGTGGCGATGCGCGCGCACGTGGTGCAGAGCCAGCCGCAGGGGCGTTCGGACCCCCTGGTGCAACGCGACGCACGTCGTTTCTTGCTGGTCGGAAGGCTGGCGCCCGGGCGAAGCGTCGAGCAAGCGCGGGCGGCGACGGAGAGCCTGGCTGACGCCCTGGCACAGACCCACCCGGACACAAACGAGGGGTTCGGCGTCATGGTCGTGCGTGGCGTCGGCATTCCGCCGACTGTGCGCCAGGATGTCGTACGCTGGTCGTTCTTCGGGTTGGGGGCAGCCGGCATCGTCCTGCTGATCGCCTGCGTCAACGTTTCCGGCATGCTCTTTGCGCGGTCGCTGGACCGCTCCCGGGAGATCTCCATTCGATTGTCGGTTGGCGCCAGCCGTGGCCGCCTGCTGAGTCAATTGTTGAGCGAAAGCCTGTTGCTCGCCCTTGCCTGCGGAGGGGCGAGCCTCTTGCTTGCCGAATGGGCATCGTCGGGCCTGGCGACCGTGCTTCCGGCTCAACTCCGGCGCGACCTTGATCTCGGCATCGATTTGCGGGTCGCCGGCTTCGTCATCTTGTTGTCGCTGTCGGCGGCCGTGGTGTTCGGTCTCGCGCCGGCGCTGCGGCTGTCGAATCGAGGTCGCTGGACGAGCTCCGGAGGCCTGATCAGTCTCCGGCTCCCGCTGGCCGCACGCAGGCTGTTGGTCGTGGCGCAAGTCGCGGCGTCGGTCGTCCTGCTGATCGTTGCAGGCCTCTTCGTACGCTCACTGCGGTCCTTCAACGACAACGAGCTCGGGTTCGATGCCGACAACCTAATGTTTGCATCGCTGTGGGCCGGGCCGTTCGGGTACGACAATGAGGGCGAGCTCGACATCCTCCGTCAACTCCTGGAACGCGCCATGCAGTTGCCCGAAGTACGCAGCGGGAGCCTCGGGAGAGTTCCGTGGATCCGCGAGGCAGCGAGGACGTTTCCCGTGTGGCCCGCGGCGCGTGGGCCGGTGGACGAGAAAGCAGCCGAGCAAGTGGCCTTCAACATCGTTGGCGCCGGTTATCACGACACGCTGCGCATTCCGATCATCCGGGGGCGCGGATTCGACGAGCGCGACGCCGACCTTCGAGCCGACGTGGTCGTCGTCAGCGAGTCGATGGCGCGACGGCTATGGCCCGACGAAGACGCCATCGGTGAACAGCTCGTCCTGCTGCCGGCGCCACCGCAACTCATCGAGCGCCGGACCGCCCACGTCATCGGGGTCGCCGCCGACACCGTCGTGGTCACCCGCGAACGGCTCCTCGGGTCGCCCCCCGTCGATTCCCGTCGCCTACCAGCGAAGCCGGCAGTCGTCCTTCCACTCTGGATGACCACGCCGCAAAGCGGCAGCGTGAACCTGTTCTTGAGAACCGCCCGCTCGACGACGAACCTCGTCCCGCCGTTGCGGGAGGCGTTGCAGACGATCGACCCGGACCTGGTGCTGTTTCAAAACACGCTGGCCGACCGGTGGGAAAGCCTGAGCAGGTACGAGCGCACCTACTCGACCTTCACCGGGGTCTTCGGCCTGCTGGCCGCCGGGCTGTGCGCCGTCGGCATCTACGGTGTCATGGCACACACCGTATCGCTCAAGAGGCAAGAGATCGGCGTGCGCATGGCTCTCGGGGCACGTCAGGTGAACGTCGTTGCCGCAGTCGTGCGACAGGGAGTCGTGTCGACCGTCATGGGGCTGGCTGCGGGCGTCGTCGCTGCGTTGGCGCTCTCCCGGATCATCGCCAGCCTGCTCTACGAGGTAAGCCCCACCGATCCGCTGACCTACGTCTCGGTCACCGTCATGGTGATCGGCGTGTCGCTGGCGGCAAGCTGGGTCCCGGCGCGCGCGGCGGCCCGCGTCGACCCGATCGAGACTCTGCGGGCGGAATGACCTCCACCGGAGATCGCAACGGGGCAGAACCCGACGCGGGCGTCGACACCGAGCTGATTCGCTGATCATCATGGCAGGGTAACGGGGCCCGTCTCACCGATCGTATATGCTCTGCGCTACCGCCGGACGCGCAGGTTCAGGCATTCTTGTTCGCAACAGCGTGGAGGCCAACGTGATCGTGCCGCGAACCTCACGCGAGGAGATCCTCGCCAAGCTGCGCGCCAAGATCGACGCGCGCAGACCCGTGTTCATCGCCTCCGCCGGCAGTGGCCTGGTGGCCAAGCTGCTGGAGCAGGCCGGGGTCGACTGCATCAACACCTTCTCCGGCGCCCGCCTGCGGGCCAACGGCATGGGGACGATGTCGATGATGTGGCCGATCCTCGACTCCAACATGCAGACGCTCGAGTACACCGAGCAGGACATCATGCCGGCGATCGAGGGCAAGGCGTTCGTTTGCGCCTGCATCAACGCCAACGACCCGCTGCGCGATATGCGGCAGGTGCTAGAGCGGCTGAAAGGCATGGGCGTGATGTCGGTGTCGAACATCGGCCCGTCGATCAGCTACGTCGACAAGGACTCCAACCTCTACAAGGTGCTGACCAAGAGCGGCATCACCTTCGACAACGAAGTCGCGATGCTGGCGCTGGCCAAGGAGATGGAGATGGTCACGGTGGCGCTGGCGTTCGACATGGAAGATTCGCTCCAGGTGATCGAAGAGGCGCGGCCCGACATCTTCTGCTTCCACGCCGGAACGACCAAGGGCGGATTAGTGGGCTACGACTCCGGCGAGACCATCGAGGAGACGGCGCGGCGGACCGAGGAGGCCTACCAGGCGATCCGCGAGATCGCGCCGGACACGATCCTGGTGGCACACGGGGCGGCGATGGAAACGCCGCAGGACGCGCAGTACATGCTCAACCACACCTCGGGCCACGGATTCTGGACCGGCTCGTCGACCGAGCGTCTGCCCATCGAGAAAGCAGTGCTGGCGGCGGCGCAGGAGTTCGCCGCGCTCGAGTTCGACGACGCCGGCGGCGAGCGGTGAGTAGGTCTGTCGACGCTCGGTGCGCGCCCCGATGAGCCGCGTGATCGCCGTCCTCGCAACGCTCGACACCAAGGGTGAGGAAGCACGCTACCTCCGCGATCAGATCGAAG
>CBDUAS010000466.1:0-3671 GCA_965365185.1 uncultured bacterium
CGACAGGATCAGCCATACCCGTGTGGTCAAGGCATGAGCTCACAGCCGCCTGTGGGGAGGCTCCCGGGAGCTTCCTGGCACGAGGGTCCCTAGTGGACTGTAACGGAAGAATCGTTACTGTCCACTAGTGCAGGAAGTGCCGGGTCTTGGTCAATACCATCGTGATTCCCAGCCGGTCGGCTGCGGCGATCACCTCCTCGTCCCGCACCGACCCGCCCGGTTGCACGATCGCGGTAACGCCGGCCTCGGCAAGTAGCTCCGGCCCGTCCGGGAAGGGGAAGAACGCGTCCGAGGCGGCGACGGATCCGGCCACGCCATGCCCGTACTCCTCCGCCTTCCACACGGCGATGCGGCAGGAATCGACCCGGCTCATCTGTCCGGCGCCGACGCCGATAAGCTGCTGTCCCTTGGCCAGGAGAATGGCGTTGGACTTGACACGAGGGATCACCGACCAGGCAAACCGCAGGGCGGCCTCTTCGTCATCGGTTGGCCTTCGCTCGGTGACGCACTGCCACTCCTCGGTGGGAATGCCGGAGCCGGGATCACGATCCTGCAGCAGCAGGCCGCCGTCGACCCAGCGGAGGTCGTAGGCAAAGAAACCGCTGGCGGCGTAACTCGCTGCGAGCGGCGCGTCGGCGGGAACCTGCACCAGACGTAAGTTCTTCTTGCCCGTGAGGACCTCGAGTGCCGCGGCGCTGAAGGCAGGCGCGGCGACCGCCTCGACGAACGTGCTGACGATCTCGGCGGCGGTGTCGACATCGACCTCGCCGTTGAGGCCGACAACGCTGCCGAAGGCGGAGACCGGGTCACCGGCGCGCGCCAACCGGTAGGCGTCGACCAACGTCTCGGCGCACGCCGCGCCGCTGGGATTGCCGTGCTTCATCACTGCGGCGCCGCAATCCGACAACGCCCGCGCCAGCTTCCAGGCGGCATCGAGGTCGAGGATGTTGTTGAAAGACAGCTCCTTGCCGTGAAGTTGTCGCGCGGCACCGAGGGAACGCCGGCCGCTGGCACCGTCGGCGTAGAACGCGGCAGACTGGTGCGGGTTTTCCCCATAACGCAGACCCTGGAGGCGATCGAAGGTCATTGCCAGGGTCCGCGGCGAATCCTCGAGCTGCGGTTTCGCGTCCAGCGACACGCCCTCCGGCAAACCGTTCAGGTAGTTGCAGATCGAGGCCTCGTACGCGGCCGTGTGGGCAATCGCCCGCGCCGCCCAGGCGAGCCGCGCCGATAGCGGCGGATCACCGGCGGCCATGGCCGCGAGCCCCGCGTGATGGGTAGCTGCATCGAATCGAGCCGGCTCCTCGACCGGCGCGAGGCAACAAACCTTCACACCGTCTTCCGGCCCGAGACGAACTGGACCGAAGGGATCCGCAATGGCCGCGAGGACCTCGCCATAGCTCCCGGGGTCGGCCACGACCACCACGCCGGGCGCGTTCTTCGCCGCGGCGCGCAGAAGCGATACCCCACCGATATCGACCTGCTCGAGCGCCTGCCGCAGGCTGTGGTCGGAACTTGCCACGGTTCCGGCAAACGGATAGAGGTTGACCGCCACGAGGTCGATGGGCTCGACTTCGTGCTCGTCAAGCTCACGCATCTGCTCGTCGTCGTCGCGACGCGCCAGGATGCCCCCGAACACCTTCGGGTGCAGTGTCTTCACCCGGCCGCCGAGCATCTCCGGTGAACCCGTGTGCTGCGAAACCTGGCGCACCGGCAGTCCGGCCTCCTCGATCGCCGCCGCGGTGCCCCCCGTGGAGATCAGCGCGACGCCCAGATCGTGCAGGCCCCTGGCAAAATCCACCAGCCCGGTCTTATCGTGAACCGAAAGCAATGCAGTCTTGATCGTTCCCATGCGCCTCTTCGCCGCCGTAGATTTGCCGGATCACGTAAAGCAGCAGCTCGCGAGATTGGTCGCCGAGCTCAGCGCCTTGCGTGCCGAAGTTCGCTGGATAAAGGCCGAATCGATGCATCTGACCCTGAAGTTCCTCGGGGACGTCGACACACGCGATGTGGGAGCTGTCGACGCGGCCGTCAGCAGGGCCGCCGGCGCCGCGCAGCCGACGGGCGGCCGGCTCCGCGACCTCGGCAGTTTCCCACATCTTCGCCGCCCACGTGTCCTTTGGATCGGGGTGCATACCGGGGACGACAGGCTGGCGACGCTGCATGATGTCCTGCAGTCCGAGCTGGCCGCAGTGGGATTTCCTCGCGACGCTCGCGCCTTCCGGCCCCACGTCACGCTCGGCCGCGTGCGCGGGACTCGAAGGTTATCGGCTCTCCGCGATGCGCTCGAAGGGCGACGCGACTTCGATGCCGGATCGTTCCCGATCGATGCACTGACACTGTTCGAGAGCCGGCTGCATCGCGACGGCGCCCGCTACGAGGCGCTCGGCGTGCACGAGATCGGCAGCTGAGGTGCCACTGTCTTTGCCGACACCGGCGCCGATGAGCCTCATCGCCGGCGGGGTCCGGGCAACGGCTCTCCATCCTCGCCGACCCATTCGATGCGTCGTACCCAGGTGCCGCCGAACGCGGCGTTGAACCGGGTGATCAGATCCTTGCTCATCGCCTGTAGCTGTGCCGCCCAGGAAGAATCCGTGACCTCGACGGTGAGCACGTCGTCCGTGAGCCGCAGCGGCCGGCACTTCCGGCTGACCCGGTCGCCCATGGCCCGCTCCCAGCTCCGCCGCATGACGACGCGACGCGACTGCGGGTTCTCCATCCACTCGTTCAGCAGCGCTCGCAGATCGGGGCCGACGGGGCGAAAGCTCATCGGATGAGCATCGCGTCGCCGTAGGAATAGAACCGGAAGCGACGTTCCACCGCCTCGGCGTAGGCGCGCAGCAAGGTCCGTCGCCCGGCAAGTGCGGCCACCATGAAGAGCGGAGTGGAACGCGGCAGGTGGAAATTCGTCAGCATTGCGTCGATGACGCGAAACTCGAACTCGGGGTAGATGAACAAGTCGGCCTCACCCTCCCCCGCGGCGCCCTCGATACCGCCGTGCTGCCGGGCAACGTGCTCCAGGGTACGCACAACCGTAGTACCGACGCCGACGATCCGGCCGCCACGCCGTCGTGCGGCGACGATTGCCGCCACACATTCCGCCGGCAGCACGAAGGCCTCGGGCTCCATGCGATGCTCGGCAACATCGGCGGAGCGAACGGGTTGGAACGTCCCCGGCCCGACGCGCAGCGTCAGCGTGGCGGTCTCGATGCCCGCGGCACGAAGAGTCGAGAGCAGCTCCGGGGTGAAGTGCAGACCCGCCGTCGGTGCCGCCACGGCCCCGTGCGCCCTGGCATACACCGTTTGATAACGCTCCCTGTCGAGTCCCGCGCGCCCGTCGCCTGGTTGCCGACGAATGTAGGGCGGCAGCGGCATTTCGCCCCAGAGATCGAGAAAACCCTCGGCTTCCGCGCCGGCCGGCAGCTCGATCAGACGCCGTCCGTCGTCTGCAGCGGCTCGAACAGTCACCTGCGCCTCCGAGTTCCCGACCGCGAGCACCTCGCCGGCACGTATCCGACGGCCCGGGCGCACCAGGCCCTCCCAGACCGCTCCGACGACGCCCGCGGGGGCGGCGACTTGCCGTAGCAGGAGCACCTCCACGGCGCCGCCGGAGGCACGGCGGGCGCGGATGCGCAGCGGGTCGACCATGGCGTCGTTGAGGACCAAGAGAT
>CBDUAS010000467.1:0-3670 GCA_965365185.1 uncultured bacterium
CGAGGCGCAAGAAGTTGAGGACTCCGGTGTCGGCGTCGTGGGTGTCGACCCAGGCGAACCCGGAAGGATCGTTGTCCCGCTCATGCAGGGTTGGGCGCCGCCGATAGAGCCGGTTGAGATCGCGAACCCAGTGCTGCACACCGGCGTGTTGCGGCGATTCGAGAAGATGCCAGTCCAGCGAGGTGTCGTGATCCCACTCGCGCCACTGGCCGAACTCCCCGCCCATGAACAGGAGCTTCTTGCCGGGTTGGGCATACATGTAACCGAGCAGCAGGCGCAGGTTGGCGAGCTTCTGCCAGGCGTCGCCGGGCATCTTCGCCGCCAGCGCCCCTTTCCCGTGAACGACTTCGTCGTGCGACAACGGCAGCACGAAGTTTTCCGACCAGGCGTAGATCATGCGGAACGTGAGGTTGTCGTGGTGGTACTTCCGGTGGATCGGGTCCTTGCTCATGTACAGCAGGGTGTCGTGCATCCACCCCATGTCCCACTTGTAGCCGAAGCCGAGCCCTCCCGTATAGGTGGGACGGGAGACCCCGGGCCAGGCTGTCGACTCCTCGGCGAACGTTTGCACGTCCGGGTAGCGCTCGTAGATCACCTCGTTGAGACGGCGCAGGAAGTCGATCGCCTCCAGGTTCTCACGCCCGCCGTATCGATTCGGGATCCAATCGCCGGCACGTCGCGAGTAGTCCAGATAGAGCATGGACGCGACGGCGTCGAGCCGCAGGCCGTCGGCGTGATACTTGTCCAGCCAGAACAGTGCGCTGGCGGCGAGGAAGCTGCGCACCTCGTGGCGCCCGTAATTGAAGATGAAGCTGCTCCAATCCGGGTGGAAGCCCTGGCGTGGATCGGCGTGCTCGTACAGGTGCTCGCCGTCGAAATAGCCCAGACCGTGGGCGTCGCAGGGGAAGTGAGATGGGACCCAGTCGAGGATCACACCGATCTCGTTCTGGTGCAGGACGTCGATCAGGTACATCAGGTCCTGCGGCGTGCCGTACCGGCTCGTCGGCGCGAAGTACCCCGTGCACTGGTAGCCCCAGGAGCCGTAGAAGGGATGCTCCATGATCGGCAGAAGCTCCACGTGGGTGAAGCCCGCATCCTTGACGTAGTCCGCCAGCAGCGGCGCCAGCTCTCGGTAGCTCAAGTGGCGCGAATCCTCGGCCCGGCGCCAAGAGCCCAGGTGCAGCTCGTAGATGGACACAGGGGCATCGTGCCGTGCTCGCTCACCCCTCTTGTCCATCCAGGCGTCGTCCGACCACGCGTACTCGAGGCCGCAGACCACCGAGCCCGTCCGCGGCGGAACCTCTGTGGCGAATGCGAAGGGATCGGCCTTGTCCTGGGAATGCCGGCCGTCTGCAGAAACGACGTGGTATTTGTAGCGGTCGCCTTCGCCGACGCCGGGGACGGCACCCTCCCAGATTCCCGACGATTCTCTTGGCCGCAGTGGATGCGAAGCCGGATCCCAGCCGTTGAAGTCGCCCATCACGCTGACCTGCCGCGCCCCCGGAGCCCAGACGGCGAAGTAGGTGCCCGGCAGCCCGTGATTCGCACCCAGGACGTGGGCACCCAGGTGCTCGTAGAGCCGGCCGTGCGTGCCCTCGTTGAAAAGGTGCAGATCGTCGCTGCCGAGCAGCGTTACGTCGTAGCGCACAGGCGCCCCGGCAGAAGACTCCGATTCACTCACCGTTCGATTCCCGGGAAAGGCGCCGACGCTGCTCGGCGATGGCCAGGGCCTCGATGACGCCGGGCAGGTGTTTCATCTGCTCGAGCGTATAGCGGGCCCGGCGGCGCCAGTTCGGTCGCTCGTGACTCGTTCCGGGGACGTTCTGCGGCCGATCTTCGAGCCACAGGTCCTCGAGGTTCACGATCATCGACGCGGCTTCACTGTCAGCCAAAAAACACAGGGAACCTCGTAGTAGATCTGCGATTTCTGCGTCTCTGTCCTCCGCGGCTTCCGTCTCCCTATCCTCCGCGTCTCCTGCGGGCGAGAGCCAGCCACCGTGAGCGAGAAACTGAGACAATACCCGCAGCTTGTCCGCCCGACGGGCGCTCTCTCTCTCGAACATCTGCTCGTCGAGAATCCCGAGCGCCGCGAGGTCCTGCAAATCCGCGCGACGGGAGTACGCGGCAAAAGTCGGCATGTCGTGGGTGTTCACGCAAGCGATCGAGTCGGGCGCCGGTGGTTCCAGGCACGGAAGCCTGTCCTCGGCGATTTCTGTTTGCACGACAAAGATGCGGTGGGCCCGGTTCGCGCGCATTGCCCGACGCACGGCGCGCGGCACGGTGCCGAGATCTTCACCGACGATCACGGCCTGATTCCGGTGCGATTCCAGCGCCACAATAGCCCACAGCTCCGGGGCAGGGTAGCGCACGTAGACGCCTTCGGTCGCGGGAAAGCCGTCCGGCACCCAGTAAAGCCGGTGAAAGGCCATCACGTGGTCGATGCGCAGCATCCCGGCCACACCGAGGTGGTGCCCCAGGCAAGCCCGCAGGTACGCGTAACCTTGCTCGCGGCTGCGCTCGGGATGCGCCGGCGGTAGGCCCCAGTTCTGGCCCCGCAGGAAGAAGGTGTCGGGGGGCGCCCCTGCCGTCGCTCCGGCAGCGAACTGGTGGCGAAACCGCCAGGTGTCGAAAGAGTCCGCCGGGACGCCCAGGGGCAGATCCAGGTACAGATACATGTCGTTGCGTCGCATCCCCTCGGCGACGCCCTCGAGTTGCTCGTGCGCCAGCCACTGCCCGTAAAGGTGCGAACGATGGACGGCCGGGTCGTAGTCGGTCCGGCGAATCTCTCCGTTGCGCATGTGTGCCGGCCACTGGCTCCAAGGTGCTCCGTGGCGCCGCAGAGCCGCCCGGAACCTGGCGTAGGCATCGACCTCGGGGTGGCGCTCGAGGAACCGGTCGAATCGGGCGCGCCGTTGCCCGGGGGTCGTCGACGAGAAGAAGAGGCCGGCCATCTCGCTCAAGAGCTGCCGCTTGATCTCGCTGATCCCCGCGTAGTCGACCTCCGTGGCGCTGCGCAGACCACGCAGGCGCTGTTGCCCCTCCGCCGATAGCAGCAGGCGGTCTGCCGAGGGGCATTGGCGCAGCTCGGGCACGACCGTGAGGTCGATGAACAACTCGCTCCAGAACAGGCGACTCACCGGAGAATACGGGCTCGGCCCGCCGAGAGCGCCGCTGTCGGTCGGAAGCAGCGGCAGAGTGGCCACGGTGTCGCCGCCGATCTCGCCGATCCAGCTCGCCAGGGCCGCGAGGTCGGTAAAGTCGCCGGCGCCCCAGTCTCGGTCGGAGCGCAGAGCGTAGAGCGGCAGGAAGCCTCCCCATCCCGGCCGCCGCCCCAGATCCCGTGGGCCCACGGCCGCGTCCGGGGCAGAGATGATCAACGTCTCGACCATGTCTCCGCCGACCTCGAGGGTGCCGCGGTGATACCCGAGGGGGAGGTCGGCCGGCAGCCGCGCGTGCTTGAGCACGTAGCTGGCGTCGCCGTCGCGGGCGGCCGCCAGCGGCGGGAGCTCGTCGAGCTGCAGCTCGATGTTGCGCAGGCCGCCGTCCTCGAGGTCGATGCGCAGGCGAATGTGCTCCTCGGCGCGCTCCGCGGAGAGGCGGAGGCGGAGGACCCCGCAACCGGCGCGAACCACACTTACCGGCTCGACCGTGCAGCGCAGGCGCCGGCGCC
>CBDUAS010000468.1:0-3668 GCA_965365185.1 uncultured bacterium
TGTGAGTGCACTCATGACGGCTGCGCGCACCACAGCGAGCGCTGCGGCGTTCAGCTCGGCAGTCGCTGGGATGTCCGCAAGAAGAACCCCGACGCCTCCTTCAGCCTGTGGAACCTCGAGGCCTTGTGCGTACGCTGTCACCGCAATGCACGCGTGCGAGACGGTGACGCCGAGCGCGCTCAATAGCGCGAAACCGCTCTTTTTTGCTCCCGGCCTTCGAAAAAACCGCTGCCCGGCGGTTTTATGTATGAAGGCAGCGCGGATCGAGAGCTGGCGACGGTCGTTACGGGGAGCGGCCGGCTGGGGCACGGGTCCTCGACCGCCTACACGGGACTCCGTTCTCACACGGGGTGAGCGCGGGAAAGGGAAGGAGTCGCCGGGGAATGGGTGCGCTGGCCGGGAGGGACTTTCACACCCTCCTGCAAAAGACGGCGGAGGATCGGCTCGGGCAGTGGAAACGCTACGCGCTCTCGCTGACGCGCAACGAGGCCGATGCCGACGACGCGGTGCAAGACGCCATCGCCAACACGCTCCGTGTTGCCCCGGATCTGGACAGCGAAATCCGCGTGCACCACTACGTGCGACGGGCCATCCACAACACGGCGTTGTCGACGATCGCAGGGCAGCGCCGCACCATCGCGCTGACGCAGCCGGAGACCACACTCCCCGGAGCGTCGTCGGTGCTCGAGCTCATGCTCGATCGAGAGCGGGCCGCCGAGCGCCGGCACCTCGGCCGCGTTGTCGAGCGTAACCTCGGCCGGCTGCGCAGCGAGCACCGCGAGCTCATCGAGAACATGATCATGCGCTCGCCGCGGCGGAAGCTACGCGAGATGGCGCAAATCCAGCGAGTCGCTACACCGACGATCCACTATCGGCTCCGGCGGGCGCTCGAGAGGCTGCTCGAGCTGGTCGAGGAAGAGACCCGATGAGGCGCTCCGGTGGCGCCGGTCGGGTGATATCGATGAGTGAGTACCTCGGTGTGCGAGAGGCCGGTCCGGGTGTCTGTGGCCATCTCGATCTCGTGCGTCTCGCCGGCTACGGCCGCGGCGAGATCGACGGCGCGGAGGGGGACGCGATTCTGGCGCATTGTCGCGGCTGCCGGTCGTGCGGCGATCAACTGGCGATGATCCTGGTCCTGCTCGAAATCAAAGAGCGGCGGGCGAGGCGCAAGCGTCACGTCCTGTTGGCCGTGGGAGCAACCATCGTCGCCGCGGCTGCCGTCGGCGTCGGCTTTTTGTCCTCGGGGCCGATGCTCGATCCGGGCGCGGCGAGTGACGGGGTGGCGGTGACCGGTGGCTCGGCGATGCCCGGACGCGCCGGGGACGCGGCACCGACGATCATCGACTCCGCAACTGCTCCCGAGCTGGGACGCGCGCTGGCGACGACGGAGGGCCCCGATCGCGTTGACCTCGAATTCATGTTTCCGGAGGCCGGAGCAATCATTCCGCTGAGCGGGGCCGGTCGGGCGGACAAACGCACGCCCTTCGGCCTGTTGGTCGACGGACGCTACGGCGAGGCGGTGGAGAACCTCACCAACGCACGAGAACAGCACCCCGCAGACGACGAGATCGCGGTTCTGCTCGGCATGGCGCTGTACCTGAACGGCAACGACGGCGACGCTGCGGAAGCTCTCCTGCAGCAACGAACGCGGTTGCGGCGGCACGACCTGCAGCACACCGCGGCGTGGTATCTGGCGAACCTCTACCTGCGACGCGGAGATGTGGTAAAAGGAACGCTCGTTCTACAGGAACTATCGGAATGGCCCGACTCCCCGGGAACCAAAGCGGCCGAGCTTCTCACGCGCCTGCGGTCGGAGGCTCGATGACACGCTTTCGCTGGTTCATGCTCCTCCTCTGCGTCCTGCTGTTGATCGGCATCGTCCACGAGCAAGCGGTTGCCAGCGCGCTCGACGCCGATTGCAGCGCGGTGTGCGAGCGCGGCTGCGTTTCCGAGGACGGATGCCGGCTCTTCCGACAGATAGGTTGTAGCTGTCGGTTCGTCTGCAATAGCGGCGCCCAGGGCGGCACCGTCTGCGGCCGCTAGATTGGAAGCCTCGCGCGTGCGCAATCGCATCATCAACGCATTCCTACTTTGCATGGTGATCGCGGCTGCCGTGTGGCTGGGGAATCTGGTGTTTCACAACCGCCTCGGCGGCCACGTGCAGAACGGCGACGCGTCGTGGCAAGGAAGCGTCGATGCGAACGGCGACGTCACCAAGGTCATCAACGAGTCCGGGTCGGTTTGGGGAGGCACGGCGGAGCTCGTCGAGGAAGCCGCAATCGGTGTGGGAGATGGTGCCGCCGAGTACATGCTGGGTGGAAACGTCGGCATCGCCGCCACCGACGAGCGTATTTACATCGTCGATCCGTCGGTTCCCGCTGTGCGCGCCTACGATTACGAAGGCCGGCACCTCCTGGACATCGGCGGCCGCGGTCAAGGGCCGGGCGAGTTCATGAACCCACGCAGCGTCGCCGTATCGGCCGACGCGCGGGTGTACGTCTTCGCCGACCTGCGGATCAACGTCTTCTCGGAGGAGGGCAAGTCGCTCGACACCTGGCCGCACGCGACAACGCTGGACTCGCTCACACCTCCCGTGGTCGCCAACGACGGAACGTTGTACGTCGCCGATCTCGTCGGCGACACGTTCGACGTCATGGCGTGGCGACACGGCATGACACCGGCCGGTCCCGACGGTGCGGCGGGGACAACGATCGCGGTGCCTGACCTCGACTACGAGCGCCAGGGCCTGATGCAGCGGCTGCCCGGTGGGTTCCTCAATTCACCCGTCCCCTTCACGCCCCGCCTGCTGTGGGTGATGACCCCGGCCAGGTCGATGGTGGCCGGCGTTCCGCGCGAATACAGCTTCGAGATCCACGCCTTCGACGGTTCCGCCACCCTGGTGAAAAACTACTGGGAGCCGGTGCCGGTGAGCCGCGAAGAGGCGGAATGGACCCGCGAGTGGATCACTTTCCGTCGCCGCCAGGAGGATCCCGGATGGAAGTGGAACGGCCCACCGATTCCGCGGCACAAACCGGCGTACGAAGGCCTGTACGCCTGCGCGGAGGGCCGCATCTGGGTCGCCCGGGTCATCGGCACCGATCGCGTGACGGACTGCGACGAGGACCCGACGCGACCCGCCGGCCGCATCGCGCGTAGCTGTTGGCAGCAGCGGTACGGTTACGACGTCTTCGACGCCGGCGGAAACCGGCTTTCTGCAGAATCCCGTGATCCGGGGCGATCAGGTCTTCGGCTACGTCGAGGACGACGAGGGGATCGGCCGCGTCAAACGTTATCGTCTGATGATGCCCTAGCGGGCTTTTACCACGGACAGCGAGCGATTTCCCCCGTCGCCCCTGGCACGCTTGTGGCACGGCCTGCTAGTACAATCGCCGCACCGCCCTTCGCTCGCGACAACCGTGGCGCCTCGCATGCCTGATGCGCTCCATGACGAGTACGAACGCCGCCTGCAGGCTCGCGCCCGCGAGCGCGCGGCGTGCGATCGACGCCGCCTTGCCGTCGGGTACGGACGTCTGATTGCCGTGGCGGCGGGCGTTGCGGTGGGCTACGCGATCCTCTTCGGCGGCGCTGTTTCGGCGTGGTGGATGTTGCCAGGGCTGGCGCTGTTCTTCTGGCTCTTCGTTCGTCCGATACGAATGACGGGCACCATC
>CBDUAS010000469.1:0-3627 GCA_965365185.1 uncultured bacterium
CGAGGCGATGGCCGCCATGACTGCCGGCGGCGAGATGGCCGAGATGCCGCCTGACGCGGTGATGATCAGCCCTGAGCGGCAGCAGCTCATCGGCATCCGCACAGCGCGCGTCGAGCGACGCAGCCTCGATCGTACCGTCCGCACGGTCGGGGTGGTCGCTTACGATGAGCGGCGCGTCGCCCATATCCACACCAAGGTCGACGGCTGGATCGAAAGCCTGCAGGTGGACTTCACCGGCGAGCTGGTGGAGGAGGGCCAGCAGCTTCTGGAGATCTACAGCCCGGAGCTGCTGTCGACGCAGGAGGAGTACCTGCTCGCTTTGCGGGCGCGGGGATCTCTGGGTAACAGCACGTTCGACGAGGTGCGCCGCAGCGCCGAAAGCCTGGTCCAGGCGACCCGCCGTCGATTGCGGCTCTGGGACATCACTGACGAGCAGATCATGGCGATCGAGGAACTGGGGCGACCGTTCGAAAAGCTACCCATCTACTCGCCGATTCGCGGCTTCGTCATCCACAAGTCGGCGTACGAGGGGCAGCACGTGGGGCCTGATACCGAGCTTTACACCATCGCTGACCTGCGCGAGGTGTGGATCACAGCCGACATCTACGAGTACGAGTTGCCGCTCGTGGAGGTCGGCCAGAGGGCGCGGGTGACGCTGCCGTACTTCCCCGGCGAAGCCTTCGAGGGGGTGGTCGACTACATCTACCCCTACCTGACCGATGAAACGCGCACGGCGAAGGCGCGTCTGGTCTTCCCCAACCCCGATTGGAAGCTGAAACCGGACATGTACGCCACCGTCGAGCTCACCGCCGAGCTCGGCGCCGGGTTGACGATTCCCGAAGACGCGGTTCTCGCCACCGGGACGCGCAAGGTCGCGTTCCGCGTGCTACCGGGTGGCCATTTCCAGCCGGTAGAGGTCGAGACGGGCGTCAAGATCGGCGATCGCCTGCAACTGATCTCGGGGCTCGACGAGGGCGAGGAGGTCGTCACCGGTGCCGCCTTTCTGGTCGATTCCGAGAGCAAGCTGGGCTCGGCGCTTCGCGCCATGGGGCACCAGCACTAGCAGCCGCGGAGGCAAACCATGATCGAGCGCCTCATCGCCTGGAGTGCAGGGAACCGCTTTCTTGTCCTTCTCGGTGTCTCTTTCGCCATCGGTGGGGGCATCTACGCCGTCGACAACATCCCGCTCGACGCCATTCCGGACCTCTCGGACGTCCAGGTGATCGTTTTCACCGAGTGGCCGGGCCGCAGCCCGGACCTCGTCGAGGATCAGGTCACCTATCCGATCGTCACCTCGTTGATCAGTGCCCCGCAGGTGAGCGTGGTGCGCGGATACTCGTTCTTCGGCCTGTCGTTCGTATACGCCATCTTCGAGGACGGCACCGACATGTACTGGGCCCGATCGCGCGTGCTCGAGTACATGAACGAGGTGGGCGGCGGCCTCCCCGAGGGCGTGAACCCGACCCTCGGACCCGACGCCACAGGTGTGGGGTGGGCTTTCGAGTACGCCCTCATCGATCGCACCGGGCGCTACGACCTGGCGGAGCTTCGCAGCATTCAGGACTGGACGTTGCGCTACTGGCTCGAGGGTGTCCCCGGTGTGGCCGAGGTCGCCAGCGTGGGCGGTTTCGTGCGCCAGTACCAGGTGACGGTCGATCCCAACACGCTGCTGGCCTACAACCTGCCGGTATCACGGGTCATCGAGGCCATCCGAGCGAGCAACAACGATGTCGGGGGACGCATTACCGAGCTCGCCGGAACGGAGTACATGGTGCGCGGTCGGGGCTACATAAGGAGCCTTGACGACCTGCGCGACGTCACCCTCGGCGTCGGACCAACCGGAACCCCCATCTTGTTGCGCGACGTGGCCTCGGTGGGCCGCGGCCCGGATATTCGACGCGGGCTGACCGAGCTCAACGGCGAGGGTGAGGTGGTGGGCGGCATCGTGGTGATGCGCTATGGCGAAAACGCCCTCGACGTCATCGAGCGGGTGAAGGCGAAGATCGAGGAGATCCGCCCGGCGCTGCCCGAGGGGGTCGAGATCGTCACCACTTACGATCGCAGCGGGCTGATCCACGCAGCCATCGAGAACCTGCAGGAGAAGCTCTTCGAAGAGGTCCTCATCGTCTCGCTCGTTTGCCTGGTGTTTCTGTTCCACATGCGCTCGGCCCTGGTGGCCATTCTCATGCTGCCGGTAGCGATCCTTTTGTCGTTCCTGGCGATGTTCTATCTCGGAATCAACTCGAACATCATGTCGCTCGGCGGCATCGCCATTGCCATCGGCGCGATGATCGACGCCGCCATCGTCATGGTCGAGAACGCCCACAAGCGGCTCGAGCAATGGGACGAGCTGCCCGAGGACGAACGCCCGGCGCGCTCCGCCGTGATCGTGGCAGCGGCGCAGGAGGTCGGCAGACCGCTGTTCTTTTCGCTGCTCATCATCACCGTTTCCTTTCTGCCGGTCTTCACGCTCGAGGCGCAGGAGGGCCGCCTGTTCAAGCCGCTCGCCTACACCAAGACGTTTGCCATGTTCTTTGCGGCCTTCCTTTCGGTGACCCTCGTGCCGGTGCTGATGGTGCTGCTGGTGCGGGGGCGTATCGCGGCGGAACGCAGCAATCCGATCTCGCGCCTGCTGATCTGGCTTTACCGACCATTTGCCGTCGTCGCGCTTCGCTGGCGAAAGTCCGTGGTGCTGCTGGCGGTCGTCGCCATGGCCCTCACGGTGCCGGCGTACCAAGAGCTCGGAACCGAGTTCATGCCGCCGCTGTGGGAGGGGTCGACCATGTACATGCCGACGCTGCTTCCGGGGGCATCCATCGCCGAGGTGGGACGCATCATGCAGGTGCAAAACCGGTTGCTGCGCACCGTCCCCGAGGTCGAAACGGTGTTCGGCAAGGCCGGCCGGGCGCGCACCGCGACCGATCCCGCCCCGCTGGGAATGATCGAGACGGTCATTACGCTGAAGCCGGAGGAACAGTGGCGCACCGGGCTGACGCCACAGGCTCTGGAGGAAGAGCTCGATGCGCTACTGCAGCTACCGGGAGTGACGAACACCTGGACGATGCCGATCAAGGGCCGCATCGACATGCTGTCCACCGGCATCCGCACACCTGTCGGCGTGAAGGTCTTCGGCCCGGACCTGGAGGTCGTGCAATCGATCGGCGAGCAGATCGAGCAGGTCGTCGGCACCATCGAGGGCACCCGCAATGTGCTGGCCGAGCGGGTCGTCGGGGGCTATTTCCTCGACTTCGAGGTGCGCCGGGCCGACGCGGCACGTTACGGGCTCAACGTGGAGGACGTGGAGGCGCTGGTCGAAACGGCGGTGGGCGGCAAGAACATCGCGCAGACGATCGAGGGTCGTGAGCGCTACCCGGTAAACGTGCGCTACGCGCGCGAGCTGCGCGACGACATCGATAGCCTGCGGCGGGTGCTCGTCGCCACACCCACGGGAACCCAAGTGCCCATCGGCCAGCTTGCGGACATCCGCCTCACCACCGGCCCGCCGGTGATCAAGAGCGAGGACGCACAACTGGTCGGCTACGTGTTCATCGACGTTGCCGAGCGTGACATCGGCTCGTACGTGGCCGAAGCGCGGCCGGCAAGCGATGTGCCCCGCGTGGGCGACAC
>CBDUAS010000470.1:0-3614 GCA_965365185.1 uncultured bacterium
CGGAGGCCCAACCCGGGTGGCTATCCGGTTCTTCGTAGTCGTCGAGCTCGCGCAGGGTCTGCGTGCTGATGGTGAACTCGAAGTGGTGCTCGAGCTTCTCCGTCCGCTGCCGCTCCCGCTGCCCTTCCCGCTGCTCCTCGTCCTCCATCTCCTCTTCCTCCTCGGCCTCGTCGGGCGGGGCGTCCTGCGAGGAGGTGACGTCGAACTGGATGGTGTCGGGGTCGATGAAGCGAATGGAGGTGATGGGCAGGTGCTTGCCGTCGTACGGATCCTTGGTGATGCGGGTGAGCTCGGCGGCGATGCGGTCGTTGTCGAAGATCGGCCGCTTGGAGCCGGCGGCGGGCTCGACCAGCATGAACCGCGTCCCCTCGGCGGTCTCGTAGCTGTACCAGAAGTTGTCCGTGCCCTCGATCCAGCGCGGCTGCACGGAGGTCGAGTAGGTCAGGTCGCTCATCTTGTACGGCGCGAAGCGGGCCGCGAGCTGCCAGTTGGCCTCCCCCCAGACCGGCTGCGATCCGTCCGGGATGTCGTCGCCGTCCTGCTGCATTTCCTGCTGCGGCAGGGGCGCGGCCAGAGCGCTTGTGGTGAGCGGGCTGCCGACGAGCGCCAGGCTCATGGCGGCCACGAATGCAAAGAGAAGCGAGCGCGGGATGCGATGCACGGGCATTCCTCCGGGTGGCGGGCTCTGGTCAGGGAGCCTCATAAGTCACCACGAGGGCAGGGGGCACGCGGCGCGCTTTCGCGAAGGAAGCCCGTCGGGCCTCCGGCCCTCGGTTCGTACGCTTGGGGAGCGCATGGCTTCGACCCGGTAACCCTACCGCCGATGTCCGATTTCGTCCATGGCGGCGTCGACGGGACTTTCCGCGACGGCGCCCGCCCCCGCGATAGCATCTGATCGGTGCGCCGCCGGAGCCGTCGAGACCAGATGGATCGGCCCTGTTTCAGTCGCGGTTGAGCTTCCCGACGGTTTCGATCAGCGTGCCGACGACGCGCTCGATCGCCTGCCGGTCGTCGGCTTCCTTCACTCGACCGGCTTCGTCGAACATCGTGCTGGCGCGGCCGAACGCCTTTTGCTCGGGCAGGACCAGACAGCGGACATTGCTCAGAATTGCCCTCACATGCACCAGGCCGCGGCCGCCGCCGAGAGCCCCCGGCGCCGCCGCCATCAACGCCACGACCTTGCCCTGGTAGCAGGCCAGCGGTGGCTCCTCCAGCGTGGCACGCCGCGACACCCAGTCGATGGTGTTCTTCAGCAGCGGTGTGAGCGAGCCGTTGTATTCCGGACAGGCGAGCAGCAGCCCTTGGTGCCGGAAGAACAGCTCCTTGAGCCTGTGGGCGTTGTCCGGCAGGCCCGACTCCGCCTCCAGGTCGCCGTCATAGAGCGGCAGCTCGTAGTCGGCCAGGTCGATGACGGTGACCTCGGCGCCGGCGTCGCGAGCAACTTCCCCGGCGGCGCGGATGAGCTTCTTGTTGAGCGAGTCGCGGCGAGCGCTGCCCGCAAAGGCGAGGATTTTCGCAGGTCGAGACATGTTCGGCGTGCCCACTGGGTTCCGTGATGACGAGCTCATGGACGCCGCGGCACAACGGATCGCGTCGGCGATCCGGCGGCGGACAACGTCGATATTCTAGGGCACGGTAACGGGCGGCACAGCTGTCTCGTCGAGAGCGCGTTTCCGCTGGCCGCCGGCCTGCCGGTGACCGCCGTGCCCCGCGGGTGATCAAGAGATTGGTGGCAAGGTGCATCACTCCTAACTCAGAGAGCGCGAGCTGCCGTGTGCCGTAACCCGTTCCGCGTGAATTCGGTCAGGCAAACGGATCCACGACCTCCAGGAACGCGATGCGGCGGAACGAGGAGTCGCGCGTCAGGATGCGGTCGACGCCGTTCTCCTGCATCACCGCCGCGATGCGGCAGTCGTGCACGAAGTTGCCCTCGACCGGGCCGGCGGCGTGGCAGATCTCGGCGAACACCGCGAGGTGCCTCGGCCCCGGGTCGATGCGGCTGACGCGCGGCTGTGTGAGCAGCGCCTCGACGTTCTCCAATGCCGCGCGCATGGGCAACGGCGCTGGTCGCACCAGCCGGCGATGCGTCACCGCGCGCAAGTACTCGAAGATGTTGATCCAGGTGACGAAGTGATGGCGCGCCCCGCGGCCGATCTCATCGAGCAGCGCACGCGCCGCTTGGTGCTCGGGAAACCCCGGCACCGTGGCGTAGATGAGCAGGTTGGTGTCGATCAGGCTCATCCGTCGTCGATCAGATCGAGGTAGTCGCGCGTGGCGGGGTCGAAGCCGGGCGCGGGCCTGCCCTCTTCCGCCACGTGCCAGCGCAACGGATCGCCTCCCGCAGCCGGTGCCCGGTTTCGCTGCAGCGCGTCCCGCAATAGCCGGCTGGCCACCTTGCTCATGCTGGTGCGCTCTTGCGCGGCCATGTGCTTGAGCTCCTCGAGAACGTGCGGATCGATGTCGAGCGTCGTGCGGCTCATGTCGTGGAACCCGTTGGCGTCGGCAGCACGGCAGCTCATCGTGATGAGACGGTCACCACGATGAGAACTTCTGTGCTGCATCATGATGCAGGTTTGCCTGCACAAGTATGCCATGATCCGCAACTTCGTGGCGGAGGACTGGCGGGAATGAGCAAGCGCGGGAGCCCTGCGCGCTCGGGTGAGCGCCCGTGTCAGGCGAAGTAGTCGGCGAGCTTGGCAACCAGCCCGCGGTTGACGCTCGGATCGACGGGGATCTCGACCAGGGCGAGCTCGCCCGAGCGGATGGTCTCTCTCAGCACGCGTCGTAGCTCGTCGACGCTCGTCGGGCGGTGGCCGGCGATGCCGAAGCTCTCCGCCAGAGCAACCAAGTCGGGGTTGTCGATGCGGGTGCCCACCGAGCTGCCGCGCGCTTGCTCCTGCTTCCAGCTAATCAAGCCGTAGTCGTTGTCGTTGAACACCACCACGGTGAACCCGACGCCCAGGCGTCGGGCGGTTTCCAGCTCCTGCACGTTCATCAGGAAGCCGCCGTCTCCCATCGCCGCCACCACCTGCCGGGCAGGGTCCGCGAGGGCGGCGGCGATGCCGCCGGGCAGGGCGATTCCCATGCTCGCCAGGCCATTGCTGATAACACAGCCACCGGGGCAGCAGGTGGGGAAGTTGCGCGCGATCCACATCTTGTGGCTGCCGACGTCGCTGATCAGCAGGCCGTCCTCGGCAAGTGCCTCGCGGATGAGGTTGAGCGCGCCCGGGATGGTGAAGGCACCGTCGCCGCGCAGCTCGTAGCCGGCGATGTCGTCGAGGATGCGGCGGCGGACGGGAGCGTACCAATCCGTATCGCAGCGCAGATCCTCCCCGTCGAGTCGCTGCTCGACCTCCCATAGCACGGCGGAGATGTCGGCTACGGCTTCGACCTCGGGCTGATAGCGGTCGTAGACCTCGGCGGGGCTGAAGTCGATGTGGACGATGCGCTTGTCGCCCTCGGGGTTCCAGTGGTCGGGCGCGTACTCGGCGATGTCGTACCCGACGGTGAGCACCAGGTCGGCTTGCTCGACCGCTTCCAGCACGTAGTCCCTGAAGCCGAGCCCCATTGCCAGCAGGGAAACCCCTTTGAACAGCGCGGCCTCGGCCCGCCTT
>CBDUAS010000471.1:0-3606 GCA_965365185.1 uncultured bacterium
GCCACGCCCACTGCGGCACCGACACCGCCGGCGGCTCCGACGTCGCTCGCCGCCGTGAGCAACACCGAGACCAGCATCGACCTCGGCTGGACCGATAACGCCAGCAACGAGGACGCGTTCGAAGTCCGCCGGCGCGGGCCCGGTGAATCGAGCTTCTCGGCCATTGCCACGGTGGACAAGGACACGACCACGTATCAAGACGGAACGGTTCTCGCCGGTGAGGAGTTCTGCTACGTGGTGATCGCGCGGAATGGTGCCGGCGACTCGGCACCTTCGAACGCCGCCTGTGCCACGCCGACCGTCGTGGCGACGCCACCGGCCGCTCCCGACGCGCTTGCCGCCGCGAGCCAGACCCCCTCGGAAATCGATCTCGGCTGGCGGGACAACGCCAACAACGAGGATATGTTCGAAGTGCGCCGGCGTGGCCCTGGTGAGCAGCACTTCTCGAAGATCGCCACGCTGAATGCCAACGCGACTGCCTATCGTGACGGCGCCGTGGCCGCCGGCAACGAGTACTGCTACGAAGTGCTGGCGAAGAACGAGCTCCCCGCCACCGCCGCCCGATCCGGACCCGGATCCGGAACCGGAACCGGACGCCGATTCGCTGCCGGCGGCGCCGACGAACCTGACGCTGGAGCTCGTCTCCGAGCGACGAATCCTCCTCACCTGGGCAGACAACGCCGACAACGAGACCGGCTTCGAGGTTCATCGCCAGCGCAACGGCGGCAAGTATCGCAGGATCGCCCGGCTCGGTGTGGACGTGACTTCGTACACGGACAACAGGGCCTGGCGCCGCGGTGACTACTGCTATGCCGTCTTCGCCAAGAACAACGCCGGCGTGGCACCGAGCAACGAGGTTTGCACGACCGCGGGTAAGGGGCCGGAAGCCCCCGATCGAATCAAGTAGCGGGGCCGCGTCATCGCGCCATCCGACGAGTCGGGAGCTGGCTGGCCGGCAGGTAGCGGGGAACGTCTCCGCTGCCTGCCGGTTTCCTATTGCAGCTTCAGCGCAGTCAGGTTGTTCGTCGCCTGCAGCACGATGTGCTGCTGCCCCTCGTGCATGTACGTCATGATGCCGTAACGCACGTTCACCGGCAGCTCGACTTCACCCAGAAGTTGCCCCGTGGCCTTGTCCACGGCGTAGAGCATGGGTGTCCCGTCTCCGGCGTTGCCGGTGTGAATGAGCAGGCTCGGAGTGACGAGTTGCGCCGCCTGCCGACCGGTTCCGGTGTTCGGGATGTCGACGCCCGCGAGCATCTCGTGGTTGCGAATCCTGTCGGGCGTTTCGCCGACCGGTATCCACCACAGGTGTTCGCCGGTGTTCATGTCGATGGCGGTGATCCTGCTGTAGGGGGGCTTCCACACGGGGATCCCTTGGACCGTCGGGACGCGCACGCCGGAGCCGACGGCGAACTTGTTGATCGTCGTCCCGGTCGGTCGCTCCCAGCGCTGGTCGGCCTCTTCGCCCGGAACCATGACCCGTCCGGAGCAACCCTTCTGCGACGTCACGTAGAGGATGCCGGTCTCCGGATCGAATGCCGGAGTGCCGTCGATGTTCGTGCCGCCCACATCCCCGGGGCACCAGATAGCGGCGCGCTTGCCGAGCTCGTTGTCGCGGTGCAGTGGCGGTTGGAAAAAGGGCCCGTATGCGTATGGCTCCAGCGCTTCGAGGGCTGCCTGTCGCAGCTCGGGCGTGAAGTCCACCAGGTCGTCCTCACTCAATCCCTGCATGTCGTAGGCCGCCGGCCGGGTCGGGTGCGGCTGCGTCGGCGAAAGCTGCTCGCCGGGCATCAGGCCCTCGGGCACCGGCTTCTCCTCGATCGGCCAGACCGGCTCGCCGGTGGCGCGGTTGAAGGTGTAGGCGAACGCCTGTTTCGTGACCTGTACGATCGCCGGGATCTCCTCGCCGTCCACCGTAACGTCGATGAGCACGGGGACCTGAGGTGTGTCGTAGTTCCAGATGTCGTGATGCACGAGCTGGTAGTGCCAGACCCGTTCGCCGGTCTGCACGTCGAGGGCAATCAGGCTGGTGGAGAACAGGTTGTCGCCGGGGCGGAAACCGCCCCAGAAGTCGGCCGTGGCGCCGTTGGTGGGGATGTACACCAGGCCCAGCTCCGGGTCAGCCGCAAGCGGTGCCCACGAGGAGATGTCTCCGGTCCACTCCCAGGCGTCGTTCTCCCAGGTCTCGTGGCCGAACTCACCCGGCCCCGGCAGGACGTCGAACTTCCACTTGAATTCCCCGGTGCGGGCGTCGAACCCCAGAATGTCGCCGGGAATCATCTCCTGGCGGGTCTGGTTGTAGCCCTGTTCCGCGGAGTTGCCGACAACGACGACGCCGTTGACCACGATCGGCGGCGCCGAGCTGGTGATGTAGCCCTTTTCCAGCGGAATGCCATTGTAGGGATCGTACTCGTGGCCGAGGTGCGCCAGCAGATCGACCACCCCGGTCTGCGGGAAGCCTTCGATCGGCACCGGGCCACCGAATCCTTCGATGTGCTCGCCGGTGTTCGCGTCGATGGCGTGGAGGAAGAACGCCGGGCTGATCATGTAGACGATGTCGCGCCCATCGACGCTCGCGTAGGCGACGCCCTTGCCGTGGTTCTTCCGCATCGAGTACTCCCAGCGGAACGTCTCCGGCTCGACATACGACCAGAGCAGCTCACCCGTACCGGCGTCGAGCGCGTAAACGTGGCGCTGCTCGCCGGCGACGCTGACCAGCTTGCCGTTGATGTACACGGGCGTTGCGCGGGCGTTGACGCTGGGGAACTCCGAGGCATCGAAGCTCCACGCAACATCGAGGGTCTCGAAGTTCTCTGCGGTGACCTGGTCCAGCGGCGCGTAGCGTTGGCCGGCGAGGTTTCCGGTGATCACCGGCCAATCACCTGCGGTCACGACGCCGGGATCGCGGACCACCTCGCGAGCCGGCTCTTCCGGGGCGCTCGCCTCCTCCGCAGGTCCCGCACAGGCCGCCAACAGAAAGGGCAATGACAGCAGGGCCAGGACGGCGACTGCAACCGAGGATCTCGAGCGGAGAGTGTTGTGGTTCATCGGGTTTGCTCCGTGCGGGAGGTGGACGGAACCGCCTGGTGGGATTTCCGGCCGGCAGGTTAGATGGTTCCGCCGACTTGCGCCACCGGTCGGGGTCGAGATTTCAGGAGTCGTCCCGCTCGAAGATCAGGTAAAACTGCCATTCGAGAAAGTCTGGGCTCTCCAGCAGGCGGAATCCGTTCCCGCTCACCTCGTCGACGACACCCTGCGACCCCAGGCGGATGTGCGACTCCCAATCGAGTCCGCTGCGCTCGAAGGAGGGATTCGGACCGCGCTCCCAGTCGACGATGGCCAGGCGGCCGCCGGGACGGAGCGCCGCCCGCATGTGCTGCAGCATGGCTACCGGCTTGCCGAAGTGATGATACGAATCACCGAGGAAGATCAGGTCGACGCTGGCGGCCGGCAGCAGCGGATCGTCGAGCTCTCCGAGAATCGTCTCGATGTTGTCCAGGCCCTCAGCCGCGGCCCTCGCCTCGAGCTCCGCGAGGAACTCCGGCACGATGTCGACCGCGAGCACGCGTCCGGGAGCGACCCGCGCCGCGATACGGCGGGTGAAGT
>CBDUAS010000472.1:0-3597 GCA_965365185.1 uncultured bacterium
GATCAACCGCGGCGTCCGCGGCGATCAGCAAATCCTCTGGGAATCCGACGGCGTTTCGGTGGGCTGAGCGGTATTCAGCGGCGCACCCGAGCGCCGCTGCTGTCACGATCTGCGCCGGGCAAGGAGAACGCACCCGGTGGCCCCGGAGTCGATCAACGCCGCCGGAACCTTCGCTCGAACCCGACTCCGCTGCCGGTGCTATACTCGAAATCCTGCAAATCCGCCTCAGAAAACAAATCCCCCCCACGCACGAGACATGTCCCTTCGGCGAGCCTCAGGGCGATACTTCGTTCCCGTAGCTGTGGCCTTGATCCTGTTCTTGGCCCCGGCATTCGTTACCGCTTCCGAGGCCTCCGGCTCGCAAACCGACGGCACCGTGATCGTGTATTTCCTCGATCACCAGTTTCTGCCGGACGGCGAGGTGGCGACGCTCCAAAACGAGGTCTCCGGGATCTTCGCGGATGCCGGGTTGCGAATCGACTGGCGTGAAGAGGACTCACCTCGGCGGGAGCTCAACGCCAACGAGCTGCGGCTGATCATCCTGCCTTCCGACGGGACGCGGTGGTTTCACGGGCCCTCCAACGTCATCGGCATCGCTCCACACGACGACGTCGGCACCGGGCGGAATTGCTGGATCTTTTATCGCCAGGCAATCTGGTTCCGCCAGCAGGCGGTATTCCGCTGCCGCGAGGCCATCCAGGCGCGCACCGAAGCCGAGCTACGCGGGGCCGAGGTAGATCCCTTCGTCGACTCGCTTGCCCCGCCGGACTGCGGCGACTACCTGCCGTCGCTCACGGCCATGATCGTGGCGCGCGCCGCAGCGCACGAGATGGTGCACATCCTGCTCAACAAGCTCGACCACACCCAGGACGGGCTGATGCGCAACTCGTTCGAGATCGGCGACTGGTTCACCGCAGACAACTCGCTCTTCCGCCTGGAAACCGGCGAGATCGAGCAGCTCCGGGCGATGCTCGGCAACAACGGTCAGGACGAGGACGAGCGCTGATTCGCCCCGGGGCGCGGACGGAGAGGATCTCGCCTCCCTGCCACCGCCGTGAGCTCCCGGGGACGGTCCCCCGGCTGCCGTGCGCCGCATACCGGGACTCCCGCCCCGGCCCCGGGCTTTCCTGCTATGCTGATGGTGGGGCAGGAGTTCAGCGACTGATGAGACACTTTACTGACTATCGCGCGCTTATAGTGGTCATTGTCGTCAGCCTGGTCTCGTCTGCAGCGGCTCAGGATCAGGGGCCCAGCCTGCGGATTCTGAGTCCGGAGGACGGTGCGACCGTGCAAGGAAGCAACGTGGAGCTGCGAATCCGTGTCACGGGCGTCGAGCTTTCGCCGCGCCAGGCGAGCAACACGGCATACGCGCTGTTGCGGCTGGACGACGCCCCGCCCCTGAAGGCGTATGCCGACACGTTCACGTTTCGCGACGTGGCAGCCGGCAACCACGTGGTGCGCGTGGAGCTCCGTCGATCCGACGGAAGCGCGTTTCAGCCGGCGCTGCGAAGCCAGGTCCGCTTTGCCGTGCGGGCCGGGCGGGACTAGGCCGCGACCGCATGCCGGATTCCGTAGACCCGGAGGAGCGCCTGCCGCCGCAAAGCCGCGACCTGCGCACCCAGGACTTCGCCACCCCGGACGCGCGCCCGTTCAAGGTTTCCTCCGGCGGCGATGACGAAACCGATCCGCTGCCGAATCGTCGCTTCACGTCCATCCTCTTCTGGCGCATGGTCAAGGCGCTCGACGCCGACGAGCACCCGGCCCGGATACTCGATCTCGGCCCGACCAGCAGCGCCAACGTGACCTTCTGGGGCGAGCGTGGCTTCACCGTCTCTTGCTACGACCTCGAGCGCCACGAGATGGAGGAGCTGGAAAAGCAGCCGATCACCAATCTGAGCCTGGCCGCCGATCGCATGACGCGCCGGCGCCTACCCTTCGAGGACGGCGCCTTTTCGGGTATCTGCGCCTGGAACAGCTTTTCGCGCCTGCCGTTCGTCTGCGCTCGACGCTACATCCGCGAGTGCTACCGGCTGCTGCGCGGTCAGGGAATCCTGCACGCCATCTTTCTCGATGCCGCCGGCCGGCTCGACACACGGCGGCGCTATCACATCGCCGATCGGCAGCAGCTCGACGTCGTCTCCGGTGTCTCGCCCCGCGGCATCAAATCGACGTTGGTCGAAGCCGAGCTGGCGTTCTTGTTCTCCACCTTCGACGCCTTCGAGACCAAGGCGGCGCCGTGCCAGACACGGGAGCTGCTGGCGCAGCGCAGTCGCTGACGCTCACCGGGTCGCGGAAGCGCGGTGTCGCCGACGTCGACCCCGGGGAAAGCTCGACCCCTCAGAGAACGACGCGCCCGTCGATCAGCTCCTTGACGGCATCGAGCGCTCGCTCGCATTCGGCCATCGACGTGTAGATGTGCGGCGAGAACCGGACACCACCGTCCTCTACGCCGCTCGGGGCGCTGACGACGCCGCGTTCCTGGTACAGCCACTCGTGCGCGCGCCGGGCGTCGATACCGTCGAGATGGAAGGTGACGACCCCACCGGCAAACGAAGGTTCCATCGGCGTATACAGGGTCACCCGGGGCGACGCGGCCAGGGCCTGCTTGAAGAACCCGGTGAGCGCCGCCACCCGCGCCTCGACCGCGGCGCTGCCGATGTCGGCAAGGAACCGCATGGCGTTACCGAACGCGGCGATCACGGCGTCGTCGCGCTGGCCGAGGGACTCCAGTCTTCCGACGGTGCTCGTAGCGTCGAACCCGACGCTGACCACCGCCGGCCGCAGATGCTGCTCGGAACCGGCACGGACGTACAGGACGCCGACCTCTCGTGGAGAACACGGCCACTTGTGCCCGCTGGCGGTGTAGAAGTCGCACTCCATGTCGTGCAAGTCGACGTCGATCGCACCGCAGGTTTGCGCCCCATCCACGAGGGTGAGGATGTCCCGCTGGCGCGCCCACAGGTTGATCTCCCGCGCCGGGTACCGGCAGCCGCCCAGGTTGGTTACGTGACTGTAGGCGATGACCCGGGTGCGGGGCGTCACGGCGTCGGTCAATGCATCCATCAAAACCTGCGGGCTGGACGGCGGCGACGGCACCGGGACCTCGACGATCGAGAAACCGTCGTACTCGGCGCGCACCTGCCACGACGCCCGGTTGCTCGGATGATTGTGCTCGGTGAGCACCACCTCGTCGCCGGGACCGAGGTCGACGCCGGTGACGACGAAGTTGTTGCCCTCCGTGGTGTTGCGGGTAAGAACGATCTCCCCGTCGTCCGCCCCCAGGTACGCGGCCACCGCCTGCAGCGTCGCCCGCCGCAGGTCGTCGAACTGCGCCCTGTTTTGAAACGACGGATCGGCGTCGACGGCAGCGCTCAGCTCCGCCAGCGCCGCTCGCGCGGGCGCTGATGCGGGTGCGAGGTTCGCCGTGTTCATGGTGACGCGCCCCCCGAGGTCGAAGGCGGCGAGCACATCGCGCCAGTCGTCGTCGGACTGCGGCGCCCGTGGACCCACACGCAGCCTGCGCGTCGCCCGTTCGTAGGCGGCCTCGACCAGTGTCGGGGCCGTCATCGACGTTGCGGCAGCGACGCCGGCAACCCC
>CBDUAS010000473.1:0-3596 GCA_965365185.1 uncultured bacterium
CGGCGTACCACTGCGCGTTTCGACCGCCGGCGGCGCTCCACGGGGATGCGGCCCGCCACAATCGACCCCCGGCACAAACAGGCTCGAGGCCGCCCCGCGAGCCGGGCGCTGGGTGGACCTCGGCATCGAGGCCTGCCAAGTACTCGGCGACGGGAGGACCCTCTGGGGGCTCCATGCGGCCTGAAAGCCGCCGGCTGACGAGCCACTCATTGGCCCGATCGAGCGCATATGCCGTTAGAAAGGGCATTTCAGACACGCTGCACGGTCAAGAAAAACGCCATGAAATCAGCCACTTACGCCGGCTGGCGTCATCCAGCTTACGCCCTCGGAGAGCTTACATGATCCCGATTGCAACAATTCGGCAAACTTTTTCCATAGCTGATGCGTCCTAATCCCTGAGGCGGTCAGAAGCGCGCCAGTCCCGCCCCGACGATGGACGTAAAGGGGAGCGGCCTGGGGTAGTGGCTGGCGCGCTTGTGACCGCCTCGCGCGGCGGCGCATCCTGAGACAAACGGACGCGCCGCGGCCGACCGAAGACCCCTGGTGAACAAAGAGGGGGGTACCTGTGAAAATCAAAAAAATGAACGGTGACGCGATCGGGCACTACGAAGCGCAGATCGCGGAACACGCGAGTGAAAACAAGGATCTGGACGCCTGCCAGGAGCTCTGGCGCACGGTCATCGAACGGGCCGTGATGGACCTGCAGTACCTGCAGCGCTTTGCCGGCTGTACGAACCTCAAGAAGCACGAGCTCGAGAAGCTGCGCCGCATCGAGGAGAGTCCGCCCACGGACTTCATCGAGGGTAGCTGGTTCGAAGAGATTTGCGATTACCTGCAAATCGATCCGGACCGGGTGCGCTCCGGGCTCGGCGATTTCCTCGAGCAGGCTGCCTGATCGTACGAGCGCGCTGGAAAGCGAGGCCCCCGGCCGCAAGGTCGGGGGCCTTTCCTCCGCGGGGCGAAGCGCCGCCGAAGGGCGCCACTTCCCGATGGCGAACCTACTGGCGCCGCACCGTCGACCCACGCCGCCCATCGTTCGACGGGCGCGTCGCGCGCATCCACGCGAACATCTCATCGAGCGCCGACCGGGCGATCATGTGGCCGCCATCGTAGTCGTACAGCGTCACGTCGTAGCCGGCGTCGCTGAGAATGTCGCGTGACGTCGTGGATCGTTCCACCACACGGTCCTGGCGACCGTGGCCGATGAAAACGTGCAGGTGGTTGGCGGCGGCGACTTCCTCGTCGCTGAACCACTCCGGTCGGTACCACGAACCGAAGACCATGAAGCCGTCGAAGCGTCGATGGTGAGCGATGGCGGTTCGATAGGTCATCGTCCCGCCCTGCGAAAAACCCATCAGGTAAACGCTCTCCGGAGCGAGCTTGTCCTCCAGCGTGCTGACCGCCTTGAGTATGTACTCGATCGAGAGCTCGTTCTCGCCCTGGTCGCCGGCGTCGTTATCGACGCCGCGCAGGTTCCAGCTATAGCCGATACGGCCGGCCATCGCCAGGGCGTACGGAGCCTGCAAAACGGCGTAGATGACGCCGGCGCGCGCAAAAACCGGAGCCGGCGTGAAGAATTCGTCGCCGCGGCCGCCATGGCCGTGCAGCCCGATCACGAGAGGGTATGATCCGTCGGGGCTGTACCCGTCGGGAAGCTGGATGCGAATGGGGGCAACGGTCGACGTAGAAATATAGATGATTTCTTGACCGGGGCCGCGCCCCGATTGGGGATCGCCTTCTTGAGCCTGCGCCACGCTTGGGGCGATACAGACGACGAGGGCGAAGGCAACGGTCACGAGCCCACCCGCTCTTTTCGCCAGACCGAACTGGACCATTGCTGCCGTCTCCTTGCACACTTTCGCCGGGAACCCCAGAGTAATACCAACAATCGCTCAGAAGTACACGGCTGTCTGCCCTACCCCATCCCGCATCCCGCCAGCAACCGGAGTCCGGCGAAGAATGAAGATCGCCTTCATCGGCACCCACGGCGTCGGCAAGACGACCTTGGCGTTCGGCATGGCTTCGCGGCTCAAGAAGCTGGGTGCGAACATCGGCTTCCTCGAGGAGGTGGCACGGCGCTGCCCGTTCCCGATCAACGAGGACACCAGCCTCGAAGCCCAGACCTGGATCTTGGTCGAGACGATCCGCCGTGAGATCGAGCTGTGCAAGATCTACCCCGAGATCGTTTGCGACCGGGCGGTGCTGGACAACTACTGCTACATGGAGCTGAAGTTCGGCCGCCAGCCCGAGCTGTTCGGCCTGGTAACTCACTGGTCGCGGACTTACGACCTGCTGGTAAAAGTACCGATCAAGGAAGAGTACCTGCAGGTCGACGGGATGCGCTCCACCGATCTGACGTTTCAACGCGCCATTGACTCGCTGCTCGACGACCTGCTGGAGGAGACCGGCATCCCGTTTCGGACGTTCACCACGCTCGAAGATGCCGTCGATCAGGCACGCTTGATCTCCGGCATCCTGCCCATTGCCTGAGAAGGCCCAGCCGGCGAGCAAGCCGGCCGGGCGTGCCCGAACGGAACGGCAGGCGCCCCCGCGCCTCCGTCCGGCTCTCTATCGCTCCGCCTCCCCGCGCGGGTAGAAGATGGCGTTGAGCATCAACTTCAGCGTCAGGTGCGCCTGCGCCCGATACTCCGGATAAAAGCCGGCCATCACCATGCGGCCACGACCGCGAGGAATCTCCAACATGGCTGCCTGGTTGGCGAGACGATCCTCGCCTTGGATCCAGCCCGAAAGCAGCAGGTCTTCCGCCGGATAACGCGCCACCACGTTGGCGCCCGCGGTGTCCGCGGGCCAGGCCTCGTCGTTGCGAAAGAAGATCGGCGTCTGCTGCGGCAGGCCGTAGGCAAGCGGGTTCTCGGTGTCGACCTCGACCCGCAGGATCGAGCCCGGGATGTTGAACTCCGTCCGTGGAAGGCCATCGGTAACCGCTTCGGCGTCGACACCCATGTATTCGGTGAGGAATTCCCAGGCACCAGACCAGGTGAACAACACGCCGCCCTCCTCGACGAACTCGCGAACGGCGCGCAGCCCCGCCTCACCGATACCACCGGCGTACGGGGGCGGCACCGAGTCCCCCCGCCCGTCGACGATTTGCTGCGGCGAGCCGCCTCCCGGCGGCAGAAACAACACCCCGTAGCGCTGCAGGCCGCCGGCGGCGATGTCGTCGTAGTGCAGCACGTCGAACGGGATGTCGTAGCTCTCGAGCATCCAACGAAACCAGCCTTCGGGCATGCTCGGGGAGTAGCTCTGGTAGATCGCCGCGCGCGGTTCTCCCACCAGCGCCAGCGGGGATTCGATAGGCTCGGTCGCCGCGACGACCTCGATGTCGTAGCGTTCCGCCAAACCGGCCACCTCGCGGCCGATCTCCAGCGCCTCTGACTCCGATACCAGGGGTGGCGTCAGCGGCACCACGAAGGTGCCCGCTGGCCAGCTACGGCCGCCGGCTCGAAAGGCCGCCGTCGCTCGCGTCAGTCCCTCGTCCCACAGGCGCGCAGCGACCGGGTAGCTGTTGTTGACCCGCGCGTCGAGGAGATACGCCGTGGGGGTCGCCCCGGCGGGCGCATCGACGCGGCGCTGGC
>CBDUAS010000474.1:0-3590 GCA_965365185.1 uncultured bacterium
GATGTCGTTGTCGGTGTGGCCCCTGTCGATGTGACGCAGCTCCACACGGGTGGAGCCGACGCTCACCTCCAGCTCGCGGTCGAAGGTCTCCGTCGCGGCAAAATCCGCGGCCTTCATCGACTCCGCCATCGCGACGAAGGCGGCCATCGACTCGGACCCGGCGTTCTTGGCCGCGCTGGAGATCTCCATGCCGCGCACCTGCTGGTTCATGCGCTCCAGTCTCCCCACCGGATCCTCGAGGATCCCGGCAACTGTCTGCTCGCCGAACGTGCCGGCCCGGGGCACGCCGCGCGTCTGCCCGACGACGGGCACCTCCCCGGTGAAGAACGGATTGCTGCCGATGTGGTCCGGATGATGGTGGGTGTTGATCACCCGCTGCAGGCGACCACCGGAGGTCTCTGCCTCGGCTCGCAGCACCTTGCCGTAGCCGACATGCTTCGTATCGACCAGCAACAAGTCGCCGCTGTCGGCGACGGCCAGCACGTTCCCGCCGGCACCGATGGCGACCCGCATCGAGTCATTGATTGGCCGCCAGTCGAAGACCGTCGCCTGCTGGCCGGTCCCGAACCCGCGCCGCGGCCGCACCAGCCCGGCCGCCGCTGCCAGCGCCAACGTTGCCGAAAACTCACGGCGGTTCAGTGTGCGCATCTCGTTTCCTTTCCGGTTACTCCAATCCAAAGCAGTACAGCGTGTTTCTCGTGCGCAGGTAGATCCGTTGGTCGGCGATCGCCGGCGTACCGTAGGTCAGATCGTCAAGGTCGGAGACCACCACCTCGTCGAGGCTGCCGCCCGGCTGCACCACCGCCACCAGTCCCAGCTCGCTGACGAAGTAGATCTTGTTGTCGGCGGCGACCGGTGAGGCGTAGTAGGCATCGACGGCTCCCTGCAACCGGCCCTGGTCGAGCACCTCTCCCGTGGCCGGATCGAACGTGGTGACGATGCCGCCATCGTTGATCATGTAGAGAACGCCTTCGTACACCAGCGGCGAGGGGAGCTGCGGTACGGCGCGGTGATAGGTCCAGACGACGTTCTCTTCGGTCATGTCGCCCTCGCCCCCGAGCTTGATCGCCAGAATGCCGTTCTCCGAGGTGATCGCGGCGCGAAAATAAGCCCAGTCCTCGGCGTCGTAGAAACCGTCGTGATCCAGATCGGTGAATCCCAGGTAGCCCTCGGCGTGGGTGCCGCGCACCTCGTCACGGCTGAGCTTGCCGTCGCCGTCGGCGTCCTGCGCCAAAGCATCCTCCCAGGGGGCGATCTCCGGCTGATTCCCGGGCTGCTGCAGCGGCGAGCCGAACCCGTTGACGAAGATCAACCCGTCGTGAATGACCGGTGTCGACTTGATCTCGAACGAGAGCCCGCTGACCCACCACAGCTTCTCGCCGGTGCGGGCATCGTACGAGGTCAGGTAGAAAGATCCCGGGATCAAGAGCTGCGTGCGACCGGTCTCGTCGTCCCACAGGATCGGCGTGGCGTGGCCGCTCTTGGCTTCGGGTCGCTCCGTCTTCCACACCTGGGCACCGTCCGCGCGCGAAACCGCGAGCAAGTAGGAGTCACTCGTCTGATCGGCCGCCAGGATCACCGTGTCCTCGAACAGGATCGGCGATGCGCCCATGCCATAGACGTTGTCGAACGGCCCCAGGGGCACGCTCCACAGCTCGGTGCCGTCCATATCCAGAGCGATCAAGCCGTAGTCGGCGAAGAAGACGACGACGATCTCGCCGTCGGTCACCGGGCTCGGGGAGGCGGGGTTGTTGCGTGGGTCGGGGGGATCGGTGGGCGACGCCGGGACCCTGTGGCGCCAGAGAATCTCGCCGTTGGCGCGATCCAGCGCGATGGTCTGCAGCACCGTGTCGTCTACGGCGGTGACGAAGATCTTGTCCGCGGAGAGGATGGGCGATGAATGCCCCGGCGGCAGATCGGTCTTCCAGACGACGTTCGTTTCGGGGCCCACCTCGACCGGCAGGTTCGACGTGTCCGCCAGGCCGGCGCCGTTGGGGCCGCGAAAACGCGCCCACTCGTGGTCGTCCGCCACCGTAGCGGATCCGGACTGCGGCGCCGGGCGCGCGGCGGTGACCGCCATGATGGTCAGGAGGGTGGCAAAGACTCCGGTAGTTGCTCGATAACGCATGGAATTCTCACTCGGGTCCGGGAACGACCTGCTCAACTGTATCCGCGAGCGTCTCGGTTGAACAGTCGCCGCGTGCGATGGCAATGTATCCGTATCCTCGTCTTGTCCGCCCGTGTACCCGTGTCGTTTCCAGGAGCACCCTGATGAAGAAGGTCTTCCCGCGTCCGATCGCTCTGCTCGTTCTGCTGGCGGCGTTCCCAGCCCCGGTAACAACCGCCCAAGAGGGGCCGCAAGACGCCCTGCAGCTCAGCGTAGAGCCGGCCGCGCTCACGCTTCCGCTGGGCCAGAAAGCCACGCTCACCGCTACCGTCAGGGACGCCGACGGCAACGTGCTCGATCGTCCCGTGCTGTTCTTCTCGCTCGGCCGTCGTGCGGTCAGCGTCAATGCAACGACGGGTGAGGTCGAAGCGCTGCGGCCCGGGAAGTATTTTCTCCTCGCTCGCGTGCCCACTGAAGACGCCGAAGGCTCCGGCCGCCGTGGCACGGCGGCCGCCGAGCGGAGGATCCCCGTTACCGTGCCGTATCCGGCCGTGGAATCGATCGAATTCGACCTTCCGACCTCGCTCTACGCAGACACCATGGTACGTCCCGACATCACCCTGCACGCCGAGGATGGCAGCGTACGCAACGACATCGAGGCCGAGGTCGTCAGCGACGACCCCTCGGTGGTTCGGGTAACGTCGCTGGGCCTGCTGAAGATCGTCGGGCCGGGCGAAACGACGATCCGCGCCCGCGCCGAAGACGCTACCGAGGCTGTACGCGTCACGGTCGAAGAGAGTCCCGTTGCCTCGGTAAACCTGGAGGTCAGCGCCCGCGAGGCACGCACCGGCGACGTCTTGCACCTGAGGGCAACGGCGCTCGATGCCGCGGGCGAGCCGATCGGCGACATGCCGGTCGAGTACAGCTTCCGCGCGCGCACCGTCGATCACGCCAACGGCTCCGCTTCCTCGGGAATGATCACCGAGGACGGTCGCTTCGTCGCCGACCTGCCGGGCGAGTACACCATCGTCGCCTCGGCCGGGAACCTGGTGGCCGTCGAAACCGTGCGGATCGAGCCCCGCAACGCCAAGAAGCTGGTCGAGGTCGTCGGTCGCGGCAGGGTCGCCGATCGCAAGACCTCCGACCTGTGGGTGTGGGAGGCCCCTGACGGCCGCGATTACGCCGTTACCGGAACCTGGGGGGCGGAGGGCCACGCCTACTTCTGGGACGTCACCGATCCCGCCAACATCTACATGGCCGCCACCGTGCGCGTCGACGCCCGAACCGTCAATGACGTCAAGGTGTCGGAGGATGGATCGATCTGCATCATCAGCCGGGAGGGCGCAAGCAACCGGCGCAACGGCTTCGTCATCCTCGATTGCTCCGACATCGGGAACAAAGGCGTCCCGGTGCTGGCCCGCTACGACGACGAGATGACCGGCGGCGTGCACAACGTCTATATCTACGAGGATCACGTCTACGC
>CBDUAS010000475.1:0-3587 GCA_965365185.1 uncultured bacterium
GAACCCATCGCCGGCCTCGTTCCGTGCTCCCGCCACAATGCGGCCGCTGCGCGGGTCGCGCACGTCGCCGCGGCAGTTCACCGCCACGATGGCGGCCACGACGGTGCCGTCATCGAAGCGAAATCCCGCGGTGCCGATTCCTCCTTTCATTCGCCCGGCGCCCAGCAGCTTGCCGACGGTCGCGCCGGCGCCGGCGCCGACACTCCCTTCCTCGGGGGGAGCCGTCGATGCCGCCGTGCACGCCTCGGCACCATCCTGAGCCGATGGATGGGTGTCGCCGCCGATGCCGAGATCGAACAGCACGGCGGCCGGGACGATCGGCACGACGCCGTCGCCCACCGGGAAGCCGATGCCGCGCTGGCGCAGTACCTGCATGATCCCGTCGGTCACGGCCAGTCCGAAGGCGCTGCCGCCGGTGAGCGCCACCGCGTGCACGCGCTCGACGGTGTTCTCCGGGGCCAGAAGGGCGATTTCCCGCGTCCCAGGCGCCGCGCCGCGCACCGAGACCCCGGCGATAGCGCCCCCCTCCGCCAGTACGACGGTGCATCCGGTGGGCCTGTCGGCCCGGGTCTTGTGGCCGACCTTCAGGCCCTCCACCGAGGTCAACGTGACGCGCTCGCCCTGTGATTCCATCACTGCCCCCCAGCGCCGCGCCGCTGTCTTCGCGCCCGGGAGCATGGCCATGCCACCGAGCGCCAGTTCGCGGCGAGAGAACGTGAACCTGCTGCCGGACCGATGCTTCATCTCACCATGGTTACACGCGCGGGTTAGAATCCCGCAACTCATCGAGGGCTCGTCGTGAAGATTCTCTACTGCGCAGCCGGGACGCCGATTCCGGGGACCCACGGCGGCAGCGTGCACGCACTCGAGCTGTGCCGGGCACTGTCCCGACGCGGCCACGATGTGCACCTCGCCGCCCTGGCGGCGGGGCGCGGCCCCGCTCCCGAGGGTGTCACCCTCCATCGGTTGTCCCGCCGCCCGAAGCTGCTCGAATGGACGGCTGCGAGGGCGTTGCGATCCGTCATCCGGGCGGTGGGACCCGACGTTGTCGTCGAGCGCTTCTACACGTTCGGCGGGGCGGCGATCGTCGCCGCCCACGCCCTCCAGGTGCCGGCGGTTCTGGAGATCAACTCGCCGGCACGCGACTACCCGGGATCGACGCGCGATTTGCTCGACAAGATGACGATCTTCAGACCGGTGGATCGGTGGCGCCGTTTGCAGCTCGCCCGCAGCTCGGCCATCTACACCACATCCCGCCACCTGGTCCCGCCCGAGCTGCAGGATCAGGTCACGGTGGTGGTCAACGGGGTCGACGTGGACCGTTTTCGCCCTGGTGGCGAGGTATCGAGGACCGGTCCGCTGCGTTGCGTCTACGTGAGCAGCTTCCGATCCTGGCACGGCGCCGAAGACCTCATCGCCGCCCTGGCGCACTGCGATGCCCGTCGCGTTCCGGTGCACCTCACCTGCGTCGGGCAGGGTCCTCGCTGGAAGGCCGCCCGGGAGGCCGCCGACGCTGCCGGCATCGACCATCTGGTCGAGTTCGTCGGCCGCGTGCCGCACGAACGTGTACCCGAAATTCTCGCCGCCGCCGACGTCGGCGTGGCTCCTTTCGCTCCCGGGGAGTTCCGCGCCCTCGAGCTCGGCTGGTTCTGGTCGCCGATCAAGATCTTCGAGTACCTCGCCGCCGGGCTCGCAGTGGTGACTGCCGACATCGCGGAATTGCGCGCCCTGCTACCCGGCGCCGTTGCCACGTTTTACCGACCCGGCGACACGCTGGCGCTGGCAGAAGCGCTGGTCGAGCTCGAGCGCGACCGTACGGCGGTAAGCACGATGTCCACGGCGGCACGCTCGCTGGCGATTTCCGCATACACCTGGGATCGACAAGCCGAGCTGGTGGAGGGCGTGCTCGAGGGCGTGGTGCAGTAGACTCGGAAACATCGGAACCGTGGCCGTCTCATTCGAGCGACGGCCCCAAGACGGAGGCAAGCCCCAGAATGAAGAGAACCAGCGTTGTCGGCGCATTCGCAGCCAGCATGGTGCTGTTCCTGATCCTTAACGCCCCTGCGATCGCCGTGTCGCCGCAGTCGCTCAGCGGTACGTACCTCGAAATGGACACGCAGAGCAGCGGCGAGACTCAGAACATCAAGCTCTCACTCGGCCCGGACCGGATCCGTCTCGACGTTTCCGATGAGATGTCGCTGGTGTCGCTCGGCGGCGAGAACGGCAAGATGTTGATGATCCAGCACCAGGACCAGCAGTACATGGAGCTCACGGCGGAGATGATGGAGATGATGCGCGGCATGATGGGCCAGATGCCGCAGCAGACCCAGGACGAGCCGGAAGACGTCACACCGCCGACGTTCGTGCGCACCGGGAATACGAAGCAGGTGGGCGACTGGAACGCTTACGAAGTGCGCGTCGAGCACCCCGAGCAAGACGGCGAGACGATGATGTGGTTTTCCCAGGACGTCGATGGTGACTTCCGGGCGCTCGCCGAGCAGTTGGTGGCCTCGATGTCGGCGATCTTCGGCAATCCCATGATGCAGCGCATGACCGGAGGCGGCCGCAGTCCGGCGAGCATCCTGAATCAGGTCCGCTCGCAGATGTCGGCGGTCGAGATTCCCGACGGCTTCCCGGTGCAGATCGTCTCCGATACCGGCGGCGACGAATCGATCACGACGTTGAAGGCGATCGATCAGAACGCCAGCTTCGGCCCGGACACCTGGGAGGCCCCGGCCGGCTACACCAAGATGGACATGCCCTTCATCCGCCGCTGACCGATCGCGGGACAAGATTGAGCAGTCTTCGCAACCCATGCGCAGGCGCGTTCGGGAAAGCCGGTGAATATTGTTGACACGTTTCGATCGGCTGCTAAGTTGGACGCGGCCCAGGTGAAACCCTCGATTGAGCGAAGCTGTCGGAGGCCCCGCGGGGAAGTTGAGAGACTTCGCGGGAGGCGATCGTGGAACTCGCCTGGGCCGTCTTTTTTTCTCCTCAGGCGACGGATTTCCGTCGGCTTCCGCAACGTCGGTCGCGGTGTCGTCGACAGCGTCCTGCCGGTAGGTTCCGCCCTGAGGGGCCGGCGCGTCGAGCCGCTGGTCGTGACGGTCGTCGCGTGAGCGGATCCGCAGAGTCGAAGGCGGGCAGCGCGGACAAGTCCCACGCCGCTGCCATCGACACCGTTGTCGAGCACCTCGGGGCCTGTACGGAATCCGGACGGCTGCAGCGGGCGCAAAAGCTCATCGCCGACGTCAACTTCGTTGTTGCCGACGAAGAACTGGTCATCGCCGCGGTCGCCAAGTACAACGTCGTTATCGACGTCGCAGCTCGGCGTATCCAGCACGGCTGTCGCGATTTCCAGGGGCAGGCGAGCGCACGGCGCCTCTGCAAGCACGTTGCGGCGACGATTCTCGCCCTGGACGAAAAGCAGTCCCGGGTGATTGCCGAGGAGCTCGCCGAAGGCGCGCGCGCCCCCCGTTCGGGTGTCGTCGTGCCCTGGCGCTTCGAGGTCATCACCCGGTTTACGCCGGGTTAGTGGACTGTAACGGAAGAATCGTTACTGTCGCAGATGGGATTTGCGGGCGAGG
>CBDUAS010000476.1:0-3569 GCA_965365185.1 uncultured bacterium
CATGCGTCCGAGACATCCACCTCCGTGCCGAACTCGCCGTCGGCGCAACGGAACGTCAACTGGAACGGATGACTTCCGCGGGCGTAGAAGCGCAACCCACCCAGGCTCTCCAGACTGATCGGCACGGCGCCGCGGTCGAAGGGCTGGTACATCTGCGCCAGCGGTCCGCGCGCCGCCCCGGCGGCCAGGTCGCCGTCGATGCGGGCCGCCAGCGAAGTTGCTGCGGCACCACCCTCGACCAGCCGCAGGTCCGCCGTCGATACGCCGTTGGTGAAGGTCTGCCAGCGGACTCCGGTAGAGGCGAACAGATCCGCGTCCTCGAAGTCATCGAGCGATAGCATCTGCGCCGCCCCCAGCGCGGCGGGAAACGCCGTTGCGGACGAGCCCTCCGCGTTCGCCGCCGCCCTCGCGGGAGCGACACCGCCCGCCACGGCAACGAGATGACCCGTCGTGCGGATGAACATCTGCCCCTCGGAGATCGCCGGCGTCGCCAGGCACACCTCGCCCATGCTGTTGATCGCCAGCAACTCGTACTCGGGCCCGGCTTTGATAACGAAGATGTCGCCGTCCTCACTCGTCAGATATACGCGACCGTCCGCGGCGATGGGCGAGGCGCTGTAGGCTCCGCCCCGGTCACCGATGCGGCGCTTGTAGGTACGCTCGCCGGTTGTCGCGTCGAAGACCGTCAACACGCCGTTGGCCGAGACCACGTACAGGTAGCCGCGGTACACGAGCGGCGACGCGATGTACGGCCCGTCGCGCGGCGAGCTCCAGGCAACGTCCGCGTTCGAGCTTTCGCCGTCGGCGAGCGAGATGTCGCCGCTGGCGCCTTCCCGGATGGCGAAGATCGGGCGCGTGCGGTAACCGCTGGTCACGTAGATCAGCCCGCGATCGCTGACCGGCGTCGGGGTCGTGTTCCGCGAGCTGCCCGACATTCGCCACAGCTCCTTGCCGGTAGCCGGGTCGTAGCCGTGCATCGTGCCCGCGCCATTGGTGACCAGTTCCGTGCGCTCAGGGCCGACGTGGATGGTCGGCGTCGAGAACGACGAGATGAGATCACGCGGCGTCCGCCACACCTCTTTGCCGCTATCGATGTCGAAGGCGGCGATGAACGAGCCCTGCTGTTGATCCGCCTGCACGATCACCAGGTCCTGCCAGATGATCGGTGAGCTTGCCGCGCCCCACTGGTAAGCGTTGTCGTACGAGGCGCCGGCGTCCAGCGGTCCGAGATCGAAGTCCCACAGCAGCTCCCCGTCGATGTCGTAGCAGAACAAGCCGCCGGTCGCCACGAGCACCACGACGTGCTCACCGTCGGTCGCCGGGGTCGCGGACGCATAGCTGTTTTTCGGGTGGCGCTGCACGCTCGGGCTGCCGCTGATCGCCTCGCGGAACCAGACGACCTCGCCGCTCCGCCGATCGATGGCGTAGACGTACCAGGCGTTGCGCGATCGATCGGAGCGGCGATCCTGGCGGCCGTCGGTTCCGTAACGGAAAACCGGGTTCGGGTCTTCGCTGACCGCCGTGGTCAGGAAGATACGATCACCCCACACGATCGGGCTCGAGTGCCCGAGCCCTGGGATCGGGGTGCTCCACGCGACGTTGTGCCCCGTCTGCAGATCCCAGGCGGTCGGCGGACTCTCCCCGTCGGCGACGCCGGAGGCCGAGGGCCCACGGAACGACGGCCAGGGGAACCGCTCTCCCGGCTCCTGTTGCACGGGCGCCGCGAAGGCGCGGCGCCCGCCGATGCCGGCCGGTCCAGGGCCGGAGGCGGGGAGCAAGCAGGTGCACAAGACAACGATCAGCGGACGGAGCATCGGTCGAGACCCGGTGCCTGAGGGTGATCGGCGGCGGAGGGAGGATAGCAGCTCCGATCCTTGACCCTCCTGCGCCGGCTGGCATATCGTCGGGCCGCCTCGGGACAACGATCGAAGCTCTTGGCGCTGGGCGCCGGCGGGTCGTTTCGTCGACTGCGCGGGCATTTTGTGGATCCCTGGCCGCCGAAACGGAGGCGCGGGCCATGCCTTTCATCGCCGGCGACGTCGTCAACCATTACGTCATCACCGGAAAGATCGGTGAGGGCGGGATGGGAGCGGTGTACGCCGCCGACGATTCCGCTCTCGGCCGCGCGGTGGCCATCAAGGTCCTGCCCGAGGACTTCGCATCGGATCCTGAGCGCTTGCAGCGCTTCGAGCGCGAGGCCCGGGTGGTCGCGTCCCTCAACCACCCGAACGTCGTGACTCTTTATAGCGTCGAAGAAGCGCAGGGGCTGCGCTTTTTGACCATGGAGTTGGTGGACGGTGAGGCGCTCTCGCAAATCGTCGCCGGCAGGGGAGTGCCGCTCGATGAGTTCTTTCGCCTCGCCCTGCCCCTGGTCGAGGCGATCGCATCGGCGCACGCCCGCGGCATCACCCATCGCGACCTGAAACCTTCCAACATCATGGTCGACCGTGAGGGCCGCGTGAAGGTGTTGGATTTCGGCCTCGCCAAGCTGATGCACGATCATCCGCTGAGCGGCGACTCGGACTCGCAGGCGCCGACCGAAGCGGTGACGGGCGGCGCGCAGATCCTCGGCACGGTGGCCTACATGTCGCCGGAGCAAGCCGAGGGTAGGTCAGTCGATGCCCGCTCCGACATCTTCTCTCTCGGCGTGGTTTTTTACGAGATGATCACCGGGCAGCCTCCATTCCGTGGTGAGTCGCCGGTCTCGGTGCTGTCTGCCGTCCTGCGCCTCGACCCGGAGCCCGTCACCATGCTGCGCCGCGGCGCGCCGCGCCAGATGCAGCGAATCCTCGACCGCTGTTTGGCCAAGGATCCGGGCCGCCGTTTCCAGACCACGATCGACCTGCGCAACGCGCTCGACGCCCTCCGCGACGAGCTGCACCAGCAGGCAGCGTCCGGTGAGCACGTTCTCGACACCGTCCCGGGCGCCGGTTCGCCGGGGGCCGACGCCACGTCAGGAGCCGAGGGTCGAACCACGAACAGGTTCCCCGCGTTGGTGCCCGGCACGGCCCTGTTCGTGGGTGGAATCGCGCTCGGCGCTGCCATCATGAGCCAGACCGGCTCCTTCGGACGGACCGAAGACCCGGTGCCGAACCGCGTCGTGGTCGCCGACGTCCAGCCGCTCGTGATGGCACAGGGCCGTTTGCCGGAGGCGCCTGCGTTTTCATCGACGGGCGCCGAGCTCATCTACTCTGCGGACAATGGCGGCCAGCGCGATCTGTTCCGTATGCCCGTCGGCGGCGGCGCATCGATCGCGATAACCGAAACGCCGGAGTCCGAAACCGATCCCGCGGTTCACCCGGGTGGGTCGGAGATCGCCTACACCGTGCGAGACGGTGATACGCCCGGCATTCACATCAGCCCGATCGACGGTAACGGAAGGCCCGTCATTGGCGGCGGCAGCAAGCCCGCGTTCTCTCCGACCGGAGAGATGATCGCCTTTGCCAAGGACGGTGCAGTCTCGATTGCTTTCGGCACGGGTTACACCGAGGAGAGGCGATTGACGAACCACCTCGGCGGGCCGCTGGACCCGGTGTGGAGCCCCGACGGCGCTTCGTTGTTCGTCTGGA
>CBDUAS010000477.1:0-3559 GCA_965365185.1 uncultured bacterium
AAGACGGCGGCGGCCGAGGAAACCAGCAGTACGCTGCGCCAGGGAGGCATGCCCGCCTCGCCGCCGAGCACGGGCACTGCGTTGATCAAGTGCGGCGACGCCGAGCCGATGGTCAGGGCGCCGACCAGTAGTCCGATACCGAGGCCGCGGTCCCTCGTCGTCCAGGTCGCCACCAACTTCATGCCCGGTGGATAAACGCCTGCGAGACACACGCCGGTCAACACCCGTAGCACCATCGCGGGACCTGCCGAGGTAGCGGTGAGTGCAATGGCGGCGTTGCATCCGGCGCCGACGAAGGCGCTGATGGCGACCAGCCGTTGCGGTTGCAGGCGGTCGGCAAGGTTCAGGGCGGCGCTGATGATTGCACCGGCAACGAAGCCCGCCTGCACCGACATCGTCAGCCAGGCCTGTTGACTGCCGCTCAGAGTCCATTCCTCGGTGAGCTGAGGCACCACCGCCGAGGCGGAGAACCACAGCGCCATGGTGAGGAGCTCGCCGAAGGTCAACAGCGACAGGTTGCGCCATTTTTGCGTCATCGCCTAGCGGCCCCTATGCGAGGATCCAGCCGGCGATTCCGCCGACGAGCACGAGAAACGCTGCATTGACCCGAAACCTTACCGCCGCCACCGCCGCGACGATGCCGAGCAGTGCCGTTTCCCAACCGGTGAACGCCTCCATTGCGAGGCGTAAAGTCACCACCGTCATCAGCGCCACGGCGCTGGCGTTCACCCCATCGAGAAACGCGCGCAGCCACGCCGAGGCGCGCATCCACGGCAGGATGCGCGTGAGCAGCCAGACGAACAGGAACGACGGCAGGAAGATCCCCGAAGTGGCGACGGCCGCTCCCGCCGGCCCCGCCACCAGGTAGCCGACGAACGTTGCCGTCGACAGCACGGGGCCCGGAGTGAACTGGCCGATGGCGACGGCGTCAATGAGTTGCTCCTGTGTCAGCCAGCCGAGATCGCCCACCAAACCGCCCTCGAGAAAAGCGAACAGCACGTAGCCGCTGCCGTACAGCACGCTGCCGATGGTGAGGAAGTAGAGGAAGAGCTGCAGCAGCGAGGCGCCGCCGGGCTGCAATGTGGCCGCGACCGGCGCGGCCAGCTCGTGAATCCTCGTTGCGCCGAGGGCCATGAGCCCCGCAGTGGTGCCGCCGGAAGTGCTGCCGGCTGCGCCCGCCGTGTCGCCCGACGACCCCGGCGAGCCGTCGGCGCCATGCACCGCATCTTCCGTCGCGCCCGTCCGCGGCTCGCCCGCACTCGTGTCCGCTGCCCTCGCGCGCCCGCGCGGCGGGACCAACACGATGCCGAGAAGGCCGCCGGCGAGCAACGCCAGGATCTCGTCGCTGCCCAGCAGGGCAGCCGTCGCGACCGCGACGCCGATCAGGATCAGCGCCTTGGTCTTGAGCGCCTTGCCGGACAGCTTCCACAGGGCAGAGAAGATGATCGCCACCACCACGGGACGGATGCCGTAAAGGATCGGGTCCGCCTGCGGCAGCGTGCCGTATTGTACGTAAAGCCAGGCGAGAATCGAGGTGATCCCCACCGCCGGGAGGATGAAGCAGGCGCCGGCGATCACCAACCCCGGCAGACCGCCGCGCGCGTGGCCGATATGAATGGCCATCTCGGTGGAGTTGGGGCCGGGTATCAGGTTGGTCGCGCCGACCATGTCGAGAAACCGCTGCCGGCTCATCCACGCCCGACGCTCGACGACCTCGTCCTCCATCATCGCGATATGGGCCGCCGGGCCGCCGAAGCCGATGATGCCCAGTTTCAGGAACAAGCGGGCGAGCTCGCCGAGGTCGTTGCGCGGGTTACCGTCCATCCAATCATCCGTGTGGGCCGGCTTGCGCCGGTACCGAACGTGTCGGGCTTGCGCCAGCTCGCCGCGCCGTCCCCGTGCCGGTGCAGCCTGCCAGGATAGCAGCTCGAATTTCGGCCGGGATCTTGTTTATCGGACTTTTGGGTCTTATTATGAAGCGGAGCCTTTGCACCAGTGAGGGAGGAAGTCGCATGCGTGCTCATGCAGCAACTGCGGTCCTGCTAGGTGTCGCTTCCATCCTGCTCGTTGCTGCCTGCGCGACGGAGCAAGAAGCCGCCGAGCCGAGCGTTTTCTTCTTGCCCGTCGGCAACCAGATGGCCGGCAGAGAGGCCTTCATCGAGCTCTATTGCCACTACTGCCACCTGGTTCCGAGCGACCCCGACATGCCGGGCCTGGTCGGCGAGGTCAAGGGGCCCGACATCGGAGCTCGACAAGCGGATAGGTCGCGTGAGTGGGTCGCGATGTCGATCGTCGCTCCGGGCCACGAGATGCCACCGCTGATGCGCGAGCCACAGTCGCCGATGGGTGACTACAAGAACGCCATGACGATCCGACAGCTCATGGATCTGGTGACGTTCGTCCAGAGCGCGGAGTGACGTAACGCCAGCACGGGTCGAACATCGCCGCCGTTCGGTTGGCGAACGGGCGAAGTCTTGTCAAACTACCCCGCAAATTGAGCGCGGACGCCTGTGTCCACGCGCCGCTCAGCCAGGAGGCATCGCCCGCAATGGTCGAAGATCGTTTCGCTCGCCGGCATTCCAGGACCAAGCTCTGGACCCTCTTCATCGCGCTCGCGCTGGTGGTTCCGCCCGCCTTGTGGAGCCGTTCCGCAACCGCAACGTCCCTGGCGGCAGCGGGCTGGATGTCCGCGAGCGCTGCCGCCACCGGCTGGGAGGCCGAGTACCTCGAGGCGGCTCGCAGCGAGCGAGTCGGGGGGCAGCGCGGCGGCGGAGGCGGCGCATCGCAGGCGGGTGAGACGCAAACGATCGAACAGCGCACGGAGGGTATGCAGCGGATGGACGGCTACATGCCTCTGTACTGGGACGCCGACGCCGGGCAACTGTTCATGGAGGTCACCCGTTGGAACGACGAGCTGCTCCACTTGACCGGCCTCGGCGCCGGCCTGGGCTCCAACGACATCGGCCTGGACCGTGGGATCTCGCAGGGCAGCCGCATCATCTACTTCGAACGGGTCGGCCCGAAGGTGTTCATGGTGCAGCCGAACTACCGGTTTCGTTCCAGCTCCGATAATCCCGAGGAGGTGCGGGCGGTGACCGACGCGTTCGCCCCGGCGATTCTCTGGGGCTGGACGGTAGCAGCGGAGACGGGCGATCGCGTGCTGGTGGACATGACCCCGTTCCTGCTCACCGACCACACCGGCGCCGGTAATCGCATGGGCGGCTATCGGCTCGAGCCGGGCCGCAGCGCCGTGTACATGCCGATGACGATGAACTTCCCGCAGAACACCGAGCTCGAAGCGACCTTGACGTTCGTGTCGTCGGCGGGCGGCGGCGGAGGTCGTGGCGGCCGCGGCGGCGGCTCTTTCGAGGGCGTCGGATCCGTAGCTGCCTCGGCGGCGGCTCCCACTCTGCGCGTGCACCATGCGTTCGTGCAGCTTCCCGACGACGACTACACGCCGCGCGCCTACGATCCGCGCTCCAGCCTCGGCGCCAATACCTACGCCGATTACTCGGCGCCGCTGGGTGAGTCGCTGACGCAACGCTACATCCGCCGGCAT
>CBDUAS010000478.1:0-3552 GCA_965365185.1 uncultured bacterium
CCCGCCGCGCCATCGAGGCCGGGCTCGACATCTCCACCCACGCCATCGGCGACGAGGCGGTGCATCGTGTGCTCAGGGCGTACGGCCGCGTCGCCGACCAGATCGGTGGTGTCGACCCGGGTCGGTTCCGCATCGAGCACTTCGGCTACAGCTCCCCGGAGGACCAGCGGGAAGCGGTCGAACGGGGATTCCTCCTGGTGGCACAGCCCAACTTCATCGACCCGGGGGACGACGGTGTGGCGATGGAAGACCACCGTCTGGGCGCCGACAACTGCGCCCGCGTATATCCGTGGAAGTCCCTGCTCGACGCCGGTGCCAACCTGGCATTTTCCTCCGATTACTACGTTGCCCCCGGCCCGCCGCTGCTGGACTTCTACTGCGCCCACACCCGCGCGAACCGCAACGGGCTGCCGGTGCAGGGCTGGCAGCCCGGCGAACGGCTCAGCCGCGAGGAAAGCCTGCGCCTGTGCACCACCATCCATCGCGCCGGCGGTGCCGTCGGAGGCCGCCTGGCGCCCGGGGAACCCGCCGACATGACGCTGCTCACGGACAACCCGCTGACGGTCGATCAAGGAGCGATCCTCGACATCGGCGTCGAGCGCACCTACCGCCGTGGCGAGCTGACCTACGCGGCAAAGGCGGACTAGCGGCCACGCACCCGGACCGTTCGGGAGGATCGGGTCAAAGGCTCGCCGCCAGCGCCTGATCCAGGTCGGCGATCAAGTCACCGACGTTCTCGATGCCCAACAAGAGCCGCACCAATCCCTCGCTGATGCCGCCGGCCACGCCGTGGGAAGGCCACGGGCGGGACGTGCGCCCCGAGCGGCGCGGGCCGCGCGCGTGTCGAAGTGCCAACGCGGGTCGGGCTCACCGCGCTCCCGGCTCACTCCGTACCCAGGATCTCGGCCATGGTGACGCCGATGACGGACGGGCTTTCGACGACCGTCGCTCCGGCTTCCGTGAGCACCTTCATCTTCTCGTCGGCGGTTCCCTTGCCGCCGGCGATGATCGCCCCGGCGTGGCCCATGCGCTTGCCCGGCGGCGCTGTGCGCCCGGCGATGAAGGCCACCACCGGCAACGGGTAGTCGTCGGCCAGATACGCGGACGCTTCTTCCTCCGCGCTGCCGCCGATCTCGCCGATGAGCACCACGCCCTTCGTCTCTTCGTCCTCGGCGAACATCTCCAGACAGTCGCGGAAGGTGGTGCCGATCACCGGGTCGCCGCCGATGCCCACGGAGGTCGTCTGCCCCAGGCCGACGCGGGTAAGCTGGTCGACCGCCTCATAGGTCAGCGTGCCGCTGCGTGAGATGACGCCGACGCAGCCCTCCTGATGGACGAACCCCGGCATGATGCCGGCCTTGCACTTGCCCGGGGAGATCACCCCGGGGCAGTTCGGTCCGACGATGCGGGTGCCGCGATCGCGGCAGTAGGCAACGGCATCGACCATATCCAGCGCCGGAATCCCCTCGGTGATACAGATAGCCAGGCGAATGCCCGCCGCCGCCGCTTCCTTCACCGCGTCGGCCGAAAACGCCGGGGGCACGAAGATCAGCGACACGTCGGCGTCGGTCTCCTCCCGCGCCTGGGCAACGGTATTGAAGACCGGGACCGAGTCGTCGAACATCTGCCCGCCCTTGCCCGGAGTCACGCCGGCGACGACATTGGTGCCGTACTCGACGCACTGCCGGGTGTGAAACGAGCCCTCGCTGCCGGTGATGCCCTGCACCAGGACCCGGCTGTCGGCGTCGACCAGGATGCTCATTTGCCTGCCTCCACTGCCTTGCGGGCGGCTTCGTCAAGTGTCTCGGCGACGATGAACTCGAGCTCGGACTCCTGCAGGAGCCGGCGTCCCTCCTCGGCGTTGGTGCCCTGGAGCCGCACCGTTACCGGCACGTCCACGTCAACCGTCTGCAGCGCCTCGATGATTCCCATGGCCACGCGATCACAACGAACGATGCCGCCGAAGATGTTGATCAGCACGCTCTCGAGCTGCGGAGCCTGCATGAGGATCTTGAAGGCCGCGGCCACTCGCTCGACCGAGGCGCCGCCCCCGACGTCGAGGAAGTTGGCCGGCTTGCCGCCCGCCAGGAGGATCTCGTCCATCGTCGACATGGCAAGACCTGCCCCGTTGACCATACAGCCGACGGTTCCGTCCAGCGAGATGTACGAAAGGTCGTGCTCGGCGGCGGCGACCTCGAGCTCGTCTTCCTCCGTCTGATCGCGTAGCGCCTCCAGGTCGGGGCGGCGGAAGAGCACGTTGTCGTCGATGTTGATCTTGGCGTCGAGCGCCATCACCTGATCGTCTCCGGTGACAATCAGCGGATTGATCTCCGCCAGTGACGCGTCGAGCTCGACGAACATGCGGGCGAGCTTGCCGATCACCGCGGCGCCGGCGCGATGTGCCTTGCCCGACAGGCCGAGCGCGTAGGCAACCGCTGCGGCCTCGAAAGCCTGGAGTCCCCAGCCCGGCGTGATCCACTCGTTGTGGATCTTGTCGGGCTCGTTTGCGGCGACTTCCTCGATCTCCACGCCGCCCTCGGAGGAGGCGATGATCACCGGGCAGCGCTTCGACCGGTCCAATGTGATGCCGAGGTACAGCTCGTCGGCAATGTCGGCACCGCCCTCGATCAGTACCTTACGAACAGCGACGCCATCGACGCCGGTCTGCGGCGTCACCAGGTTCGAGCCGATCATCACGTTGGCCAGCTCTCCCGCCTGCGCCGGGCTATCCGCGAGCTTGATGCCGCCGCCCTTTCCGCGACCACCCGCGTGCACCTGCGCCTTGACCGCAAAGCGCGTGTAGCCCTTGGCGGCGAGATCTTCCGCGGCGGCCACCGCCGCCTCGGCGCTGTCCGCAACCTGGCTTTCCGGCACCGGAATGCCGTACTGGCGCAGTAACTCCTTGGATTGGTATTCGTGCAGTTTCAAGGGATTACCAGAGGTTCGGGCGGCTGCGGTAAATGGCCGTTGCAGCCGCAATCTTGAGGGCGTCGCCCGGCAAGAAGGGCAGGAATCCCATCCACAGGGCTTGCTCGAAAGGAACGTCGAGTAGCAACGTGAAATGCAAGAGGCCGCAGGCGTACACCAGCGCCGAGCCGGCCGCCATCGTTGCCGCCGCCCGGCCGGCCGTCACCCGTTTCCCGCCGAGTACGCGACCAATGAGAAATGCCGCCAGCATCCAGCCGAGGATGTAGCCGGCCGTGGCGCCGGTGAGTCCCGACTCGAAGCCGGAGCGGACCGGCAAGCCGGCGACGGCAGCGGCAGCAAAAAGCAACGGGCCGGCCACACCGCGGCCGGAGCCCAACCAGGCCGCTCCCAGGTACACGGTGAACGTCTGCAAGGTAATCGGCACCGGCGTGAACGGCAGCGGGATGTAGATCTGTCCGGCGATGAAGATCGCGGTGGCGAAAGCAACGACGACGGCGGTATTCGCGACGGCGGTTGCGGCGACCGATCGCGCAGCGATCGGTTGTCGGTCGGCGACAATCATGGCGCCCTCGGCGGCGGGAGAAGATGAAGGATCCTGCGTCGCAGCGAGGCTAACCAGGGGCC
>CBDUAS010000479.1:0-3537 GCA_965365185.1 uncultured bacterium
CGACGATCAGCCGCGCGGCGATCTCTTCGGCCTTGGCGGCGTCGGACTCGACGATGTAGCGGAAGTACTCCGTGGCTCCGAACGGCTGCTCCTCGAGAACGTTCCACAGCCTCTCGCGCAAACCCCGGTCGGCTGTGGTGCCGACGTACATCACCTTCTGCCCGGAGGCCAGGATCATGAAGACGCCGGGGTCTTCCGGGACCTTTTCCACGTACTCCGGTATGAACTCGATCAGTCCCGAGGCATTGTCGGCTGCTCGCACGGATCAGCTCCTTGCAGTTGCGCGCTATAGTTAGGTCTTCGCTGATCGGTAGATTCAATCCCGCTGCGATCCGATGCGCAAACCCGTAACCCTCACTATCGGGCTCGCCACCTTCCTGCTGGCGGTGTCCGTCGGCACCGCATCCGGGCAAGAACGCTCCTTCAGCCGCGTTGTCGCCGGCGGCTTCGAGCGTCACGGAGTGAGTCTCATCGTGCCTGCCGGAGCCCGGATTCCCGTCTTTGCCGGCGGGTGGGCAGCCCGCGGCAGCCGCGCCCCGGAGATCGTCGCCGGCGATGCGTACGAGGGCGCGCGTGCGCTCCGCCTCGAAACAGCACCGAGAGACTCGCTGCAGATCGCCCAGGACCTGCCACTCAACGGCGGCGCCTATGGCCTGCACTTGGCGTTCCTCATCGAGCATGGCAGTCAGACCCTGCGCTTGCTTGGCGATTGGGACCGGGGCGAGCTCCGCGAGGACGGGTCGGCGTTCGCGGCACAGATCACCACGACCGGTGTGCGCCTGACCACGAGCGAGGGAAGCTGGCGCATGGAAGCGGAGATCACACCGCTGGAATGGCATTCGCTCAGCGTTACCGCCGATCCGCGGACCGGCACCCAGGACGTGCGCATCGACGGTCGTCTGCTTGCATCGCTTCCTGGACTGTCGTTCCTGCAGCGTGCGACCCTGGTGCTTGCGGGCGGTGCCGCCGACCACGGGGTCTTTCGCTACGATGCCGTCGTCGCCGGTTCGCTCATCGACCTGGAGCTGAATGCCCTCGCCGGCGCCGCCAACCGGCTTGGTGGCCCTTCCCGAGCCGCCTTCCTCGGCCGCTTGGCGGCGGCCCGTGCCGCCCTCGAGCGCGGCTCCCCGACGCTGGCGCTTCCCGAGCTCGGCGTCGCCCGGAACATGCTCGGCGCTCCGAGCTCGTTCGCAGGAGACGTGCGCGCCGCAACCTCCGCTCTGATCGAGCTGATCGAAGCGAACGTGCGGCTCAGGCAGACCCCGTAGCAACCTCGCGCTCAGCGAGGGCGGCCGCGACGGCTTCGCCGATGGCAGCGAAGGCCTTGGCCACCTCGCTGTCCGGATGAGCGATCACGGGCGGAGTTCCGGCATCGCCGCAGGCGGCGATGCGCGGATCGATGGGCACATCGCCGAGCAGCGGTACGCCGAGCTCCTCGGCGGTGCGAAGCCCGCCTCCGGACCGGAAGATGTGCTCCGCGTGGCCGCATTCCGGGCACGTGTACACCGACATGTTCTCGACGATCCCGAGCACCGGGACGTCCACCTCGTGAAACATGTGCAGCCCCTTTCGGGCATCGATCAGGGCGACGTCCTGCGGCGTGGTCACGATCACGGCTCCGTCCAGAGGCGCCGACTGAGTAAGCGTGAGCTGGGCATCCCCGGTGCCGGGGGGAAGATCGATGACCAGAATCTCGCAGCCTTGCCAGTTGACGTCCCGTAGAAACTGCCGCACGGCGCGCATCACCAGCGGGCCACGCCAGATGACCGGATCGTCCTCCGGCTGCAGAAACCCCAGCGACATGAGCTTCAGACCGTGCCGTTCCAGGGGAATGATCATTCGCCTTCCGTCGACTTCCCTGATCTCGGGCTCCTCGTGCACGCCCAGCATCGTCGGCACCGAAGGCCCGTAGATATCGCCGTCCATCAGGCCTACGGTGTTGCCTCGTTGCAACAGCGCCAGCGCCAGATTCACCGCGACGGTCGATTTCCCCACGCCCCCCTTGCCCGACGCAACCGCGATCACGTGCTCGACCCCGGGAATCGGGTCGTGCTGGATGAGCGGCTCGGGACGGCCGCCGCCGCCAACGGGCGCGCCGGCGGCGGGCGTGCCGCCGGCCGGAGCTGCTGCTCCCTCCTGAGCGGAGGGCAATGACCCGGCGCGGGCGCGCGGCGCCGCGGCCCGCGGTGCAGAGACGTCGAGTTGCACCTCGTCGACACCGTCGAGACGCGAGGCCGTCTGGTGCACTTCCCGCGCCAACTTCTCGATGGCCTGGGTGTCGCCTGCCGGGATGCTCAAGCGAATCTTCACGACGCCGCCAGCCACCTCGAGCTGGTCGATGAGACCGAAGGAGACGATGTCCTTGGAAAGACCCGGGAACTGGACGGCCCCGAGGGCCCGACGCACCTGCTCGACGGAAACGGCCACGGCGCAAATCTCCTTTCAGTAATCGACCGGGAGATGGTACCGGCGCCGGGTGCGATTGTCATGCTGACGGCCAACCGGGACGCTCCGGCGCGTGCGCGGGGGGGCTCATCTTCGGTGAAAAGGCGCGTGGCCGGTGAAGCTGCCGCCGCAGACCCGTATAATCAACTGGATCATTTGAGCCAGAACCGCGTGATCCCACCCCATGAACCCTATCCTGTTGCTGGTAACCGACGAGGAAGCGACCCGCGAAGCGATCAGCGCGGAGGTCTCCGGGCTCGGCGCCGACGTGGTCACGGCGTCCAGCGCTGAGGACGCGCTCGAGATACTCGGCAGCCACCACGTCGACGGCGTCATCACCGGCCTCCGGCTCAAGGGCATGGATGGTCTCAGCCTGCTGCAGCGCATCCAGGAGACCGACGACGCCCTGCCGGTGATCGTGGTCACCGCCTACGGAACCGTGTCTTCGGCGGTGCAGGCGATGAAGGCCGGCGCCTTCGATTTCATCGAGAAGCCCTTCGATCAGGACGACGTTCGGCGCACGGTGCAGAAGGCCCTGGCAATGACCCGGCTGGTCGCGGAGAACCGCGTGCTGCGCGAGGAGATCGAGCGGCAATACGACTTTTCGGCGATCATCGGCACATCGCCCCGTGTGGTGGAGATCATGCAGCTCGCCGGCGACGTAGCGATCACCAACGCCACCGCGCTGATCACCGGCGAGAGTGGCACCGGAAAGGAGCTGCTGGCGCGGGCGATCCACTACAACAGCGCTCGCGCCGGCCACCCGTTCGTCGCCATCAACTGCGCCACGCTGCCGGAGAACCTGCTGGAGAGCGAGCTTTTCGGCTACGAGCGCGGCGCGTTCACCGGGGCGGAGAAGCGCAAGATCGGCCGTTTCGAGCTGGCCGAAGGCGGCACGCTGTTTCTCGACGAGATCGCCGAGATGACGCTGGCCGTGCAGGTCAAGCTACTGCGCGTGCTCGAGCAGCGCGAGTTCTCGCGTCTCGGCGGCACCGAGACCCTGAACGCCGACGTGCGGTTGATCGCGGCGACGAACCGCGACCTGGCCGACCTGGTGGCAAAGCGCCAGTTTCGTGACGACCTCTACTACCG
>CBDUAS010000480.1:0-3534 GCA_965365185.1 uncultured bacterium
GTGCCGGGACAGGCGCTCGATATCCAGGTCGCGGGTGTAACGCATGCGGTTACCGGGTTCGAAGATGATGAACGGCTTGTTGTTCGACCGCAGGTTGTGCATCTGGATGGTCAGGTCGTCGGGCAGGCCCTCCTTCTCGTCGGCGGGATTCTCGACGTACGACAGCACCTGACTCTCGCCGCGCAGGTTGGCAACGGTGACGAAGTCACGGTTGACGACGTCGCGACGCATTTGCTTGGGATGACACAGCGGGATCGACTCCTGGAACTGGCGTGGCTCACCCAAGGATCCCGTCCGCCAGGAGACGGTTCGCGTGGCCATCGCGTCCGGGTAGATGGTGTAGTACTCGTCGATCCAGCAGCCCCAACCGGTCTTTTCATCCACCAGCCAGAGCCGGTCGTGCACGTTGACCGGGGCGTAGCGCCAGTGAACGACCACGCGCGCACCGGTATTCTCGATCACCCGCACGTGTGAGTAGCGGCAGTGGAAGTCGTTCATGTGCTCGTAGGTCGAGGGATCCCACGCCTCGACGCTCTGATCCGCCATCCACAGGCCGTTCTCGGACACCCAGGCCGGCGAGTATCGCGTACCGCGCCAGAACACCATGCGCGCCGCGGTACTGTCGAAACGCACCAGCACGTCGGCGTGCTCGCCCACACGCCACAGCGCGTCCCACTCCTCGTAGTACTCGAGCCTGGTGTAGGTGGCACCGAAACGGCCGGGCCCGGGGGGGCCCGACGGCAACACCCGCGGCGGAAACTCCGGGTCGGGCAACGAGCTCCCCGCGACGTGGGCAGCCGATATCTGCGCCGCATCCAACGCCCGATCCCAGATCTTCACGTCGTCGAGATAGCCGTCGAGGCTCCACCAGCTCGGCCGCGTGCCGGCTTCGCGGTGGATGTGCGACGGCATGCGAGGCTCGTGGTTGGTGCCGAGGATCAGCTCGACATCACTTGCGAACGTCGGCTGACCTCTCGCCTCCAGCTCGGCGACGGGCTCACCGTCAACGTAGACGACCATGCCGTGCGCGGGGTCGAACGTCGCGGCAGCGTGCGCCCATCGCTCCTGCTCGAGGACGAAGTCGGGTGACACACAGGCAAGCCAGCGACCCTGCACACTCATCTGCAGGCCGATCTCGCCCCGCGGCCCGATGCCGAAGAAGAACCCGGCCTCCTCGCCGCGCTGCTGCGCCGCGATTGCACACCAGTTCCAGGGAAAGGCCGCCAGGGCGACGCGGGCCTCGACGGTGAAAGCGTCGGTCAGCCGCGGTGCTCGTTCGACTGCGCGGGTGACACCGGCGCTGAACCCGTCGAGCTTCAGCCCACCGGAGCGACCATCACCGTAGCGGAAGTTGCCCGAGATCGGATCGGTCAGCCCGGACACCGCGTCGCGCAGCTCGTCGCGCGCCGCCGGCTCCACCTTCCACCAAGCCAGCAAGCCTTCCTGCTCGCCGGGGATCGCCTGCCGGCCGAGCAGCTCGGCCGCCGGGCGCAGCAACGAGGCTCCGGCGATCAGGCCGCCGCCGGCCGAGGTCTGCTTGAGAAACTCTCGTCTGGTCTTCCTCTTCATCGATGGCGGCAAGAGTAGTCAGCGGAGGCCGATTCGGCAACGGCTCGACCGCTGGGTCAGCGGAGGCCGATGTAGCAATGGCTCGAGCGCCTGGTCAGGAGCGCCGCGCGATGGTCACCAGATTCCGAGCTGCATTGTCAGCCGCAGCAGCACGGAGCTTTCCTCCACCAGCACGTCGTGCACTTCCAACGAGGCCACACCGAAGTTCTGGTTGTCGTAGAGGACGTCGTTGATGGCACCCATCAAGTCGAAGTCGAGCGTCATCGGCAGCCGCACTCCGGCCAGATCGAGGATCACCGCCGAGAGGGCGGGCAGCGTGTCCGTTTCGACGCTCAGGAGCTCGATGGCGATGGCGCTCCCCTCGGGTGCCAGCCTTGCCGACAGCAACACGTTGGTGTTGATTCCCGGGCCGCCGACGCAACCGCCGAGCCCTTCGCTTCCGCGCCGCGACCAGTACTCGGCCGACACCCGCACCAGCCCACCCTCGACGCTGACGCGGGGGTTCTGGATGAACTCGTAACTACAGCGGGAGTACTCCCGAAAGTGAAAGCGCCCGTCATCGCCCAGGTAAATGACACGGATGAAGCTCTCGATCAGCGCCGCATCCAGGCGCAGCTCGCTCACCCCGGATGGTGCCGACTGGGGGGCGGCCAGGGCGCCGATCGGCGCCACGATCAGCGTCGCAAGGATCGGGATAGCGAGAATCGCCCGACAGCGGGCCGGCTCGGACCGGTTCATGTCCCCGTGGCGGGCGATCCCGGACCCGGCGGCGTTGACTTTCTTCATGCCATCTCCTCGTTCGTGGTCGCGGCTCAGGACGCTGGCCGCGGGGAGGCTGTTCTCAACCTGTCAGCGCGCCAGAAGCTCGGCGCGCACCAAGGATGGCGGCAACGAGCCGATGCGCAACAGGGCGTCGTACAGCTCGCGCAGCTCGTCGGGCTCTCCGTATCTCTCGATCCAGTCCCGCCGCATCTGCTCGATCTTGACCATGCCGATCAGATAGCCGAGGAAATACGTCGGCCGGCCCGTGTACATGCCGACCTCGAGCTCGGCCGCCATGCGGTCGAAGCGGACCTCCTCGACCATGAACTCGACCGCTTCGTCGAAGGTCATCTGCCCGGTGTGCAGGCTGGCATCGAGAATGACGCGGGCGGCGCGCCAGAGCCGGTTGCGGAGCTGCGTGAGCCGGACGTCGTCGCCCTGCAGGAACCCTTCCTCGAACATCAGTTGCTCGGTAAACAGGCCCCAACCTTCGGAGAAGATCGACTCGCGCACATAGTGGCGCAGCCGGCGTGGATTCTCGTACGACTTCAGCGCCTGGGCATGATGGCCCGGGTACGCCTCGTGTACGGCGATGATCGGTATCCACGCCGTGTGGTGGGCCGATAGCCGTGCTTCGTGCTGCTCCGCCGTGAGTCCCTCCTCGATGGGCGTCAGCACCAATCGGCCTACCAGGTCCTCGTCCTCCGGGCCGACGCTGTCGAACGTGCCGAACGGGGAGGAGCGTCTCTGGGCCGGAGGTGTATCGACGGTAATGACGCGCTCACCCTCCGGCAGGGTGAGGATCTTCCGATCGATCACGAACGCCCGTGCGGCGTCCATCTGCTCCTGATATGCCTGCTTGAGGCCGTCGGCGGTCGGGTGGTCCGTCTTGAGCTCCTCGTAGACCTCGACCCAGTGCTTTCCGGGCGACATGCGTTCGGCCACCGCCTGAGCCTCCCGTGCCGTTTGGTCGAAAGCCTGCCTGCCGATGGCGATGATGTCATCGGCGTTCTCCTCCATCAGCCAGCGGTGCTGCAGGGTGTAGTCGTAGTGCTCCCGGCCGATCGCCCAGGTGCCGTCGGAGCGGGGTAGCAGGTCGTTTCGGAGGAACTCGACGTAGGCCTCCAGCGCCGCCAGCGCCCGCGCACCGGCTTCGGCCGCCTCCCCGTAGAGCCGCGTCAGGCCCTGGCGCCGGGCATCGAC
>CBDUAS010000481.1:0-3529 GCA_965365185.1 uncultured bacterium
TGACATGTGACTGGAGTTCAGACGTGTGCTCTTCCGATCTCCGAACAGGGCGCTGGTGGCGGTCTCGGCGATGCGCACAACGCCCGCCATCTCGTCGACGGGAAGCGCGTACAGGTAGACGATGTTGGTCAGCGTATACAGCAGTGTGATCGCCGCTACGCCGACGATGAGGGCGATCGGCAGGGCGCGGGCGGGGTCCTTGATCTCGCCGGCGACGTAGTTGATGTTGTTCCAGCCGTCGAACGCCCAGGAAGCGGCGATGAGGGCCAAGCCGACGCCGACGACGATCTCCGATAACGCCATCCCTGTCGGATTGAAGCTCGTGTCGATGCTCCGGCCGCTGCCCAAAACGAGCGCGGAGCCGGCAAGCACCAGGAGCGTGCCGATCTTCACCACGGTGAAGGCGTTGGCGATCTTGGCACCCAGCCCGACGCCGATGCAGTTGATCCCCGAGAGCGCCAGAAGAACGACGACGGCGACGAGCTGCCCTGCCGACAGGCTGTACACGAGAGATGAGGGTCCCGGAGACACAGGCACCGACAGCAACTCGACGTCGGTTCCCAGCGCCGGGAAGAAGTAGCTGAAGTACTCGGCGAAGGCGACCGCGAGGGCGGCGATCGAGCCCGTCATCGATACCCAGAACGCCATCCAGCCGAAGAGGAAGCCGGCCAGAGGCCCGTACGCTTCCCGCAAGTACACGTAGTGGCCGCCCGCCGCAGGCATTGCCGCGCCGAGCTCGGCGAAGGCAAAAGCGCCGGCTAGCGTGATCAGGCCGCCGGCCAGCCAGACGCCGAGCAGAAGTGCCGGGGAGGACACGTACTGCGCCATGATGCCGGTGGTGGTGAAGATCCCCGACCCGATGATGATTCCCATCATCATCATCGTCGTGTCGAACACGCCGAGCTTGCGCAACAGTGTCGGCGGAGTTTCCTGAGCCAAATTCGCTCCCTCCGGGCGTCGGGTCGCGGGCCTGCAGCGCTGACCCTACGACGTCGCATCGAGGGCCGCCAGCGCTTCAATGACAGTGGCCCCCTCGTGAACTGAAACCTTTTGGGCGAGAATCGAGTCTAGTCAGCAGGGAGGTGGACTCTTGGACGGCCTTTGGCAGGACATCCGATACGCCGGCAGGGTTCTGGCCAAGAACCCCGGCTTCACGACCGTCGCGGTGCTGGTGCTGGCGCTCGGCATCGGCGCGAACACCGCGACGTTCACGCTCACGAACTCGCTGCTGTTACGGCCGATCCTCGCGGAGGACCCTGAGGAGCTCGTTGCCCTGTACAGCAGGCACACCACCCGGCCGGATTCGTACCGGGCGTTTTCCTATCCGAACTTCCAGGACATCCGCGAGAACAACGCGACGTTCGCCAGCGTCATGGCCCACGACCTGACGCTCGTCGGCTTGGCCGAGGGCGAGGTCACGCGGCGCGTCTTTGCCGAGTTTGCTACCCACGACTACCTGGAGACCTTCGGCCTCGAGCCGTTTCGCGGCCGGTTCTTCACGCCCGCCGAGGAAGTGCCGGGCAGTGGCACCCCGGTCGCCGTCGTCAGCTACGAGTACTGGCGCAGGGCAGGCTCCGATCCCGACCTGGTGGGCAAGACGCTGACCGTGAACGGCCAGGTGCTCACCGTTGTCGGCATCGCGCCGCGCTATTTCACCGGCAGGACGGCCCTCATCTCCCCGGGCCTGTACCTGCCGTTCGGTATGCACCATTTGCTGATGAACGACATGTTCGACGACGCGGACCGAGCCCTGGACGACCGCGACAACCATCGCCTGTTCGTGGTCGGCCGGCTGCGGCCGGGCCTGACGGTGGAGGACGCGGACGCGCAGCTCGGTATCCTGGCCGCACGTCTGGAAGAGGAGTTTCCGGCCGTCAACGCGGACCAGACGATGCTTGTCGGGCCGCTCTCCCGCCTTTCCATCAGCACCAGCCCGCCAAACGAGGTAGAGGTCGGGCTGGTCGCGGCTCTGCTGCTTGCCATGACCGGGATCGTCCTGCTGATCGCCTGCATCAACCTGGCCAACATGCTGCTCGCCCGCGGCACCGTGCGACGCCGGGAGTTCGCCATCCGCGCCGCCATCGGCGGCCGCGGGCGTATCGTCCGGCAGTTGCTGACCGAGGGGCTCATGCTGTCGGTGATGGGCGGTGTTGCCGGGCTGCTGGTGGCTGTTTGGGTCAACAGCCTGCTTGCCGCTTCGATGAACCGCTTTCTGGCGATGAACAGCATGGCATTGGATATCGTCCTGCGAACGGCGCCGGATGTCCGCGTGCTGCTGGCGACGGCGGGATTCTGCCTGCTGGGCACGTTGCTGTTCGGCTTCGGGCCGGCCTGGAAGCAGTCGCGACCCGACGTCATGGAAGACCTCAAGCGGCAGACCGGCGAGGTGCGGGAAAGGGGCCGGATGCGCGGGCTTTTCGCGCAGCGAAACCTCCTGGTGGTGAGCCAGGTCGCGCTGTCTCTGGTGCTGCTCACGTCTGCCGGATTGTTCATGAGGGGCTCCTGGAAGGCGGCCGCCGTCGACCCCGGATTCGTGCTCGACAACGGCCTTCTCGTCGAAGTCGATCCCAGCCTCGTGGGGTACGACGAGCCGCGCAGCCGGGAGCTATACCGTCTGCTTCAAGAGCGCTTGATCGGCATTCCGGGGGTCGAGTCGGCGAGCGTTGCAGCGACCGTGCCGTTCGGCAGCGTCTCGTCCGGCGAGCGGGTGCGGCGGGCGGAAGACCTCCCCGGTATGGGCGCCGACGGCAGGGACGAAATCGAGACCGTATCGGCGACCCACAACATCGTCGGCGCCGACTACTTCTCCACGCTCGGCGTGCGGGTGGTCCGGGGCCGCAGCTTTACCCGCGCCGAGACGGAATCGGACAGCGGTCCGAAGGTGGCGATCGTCGATGAGCTGCTGGCGGAGAGGCTTTGGCCCGGTGAAGACCCGATCGGGCGGCAGATCGGGTTCGGCCGCGACCCCGGCGAGCGCGGTGAGGACATGGAGGTGGTCGGTGTCGTGACCACCGTTCGTGACGACCTGTTTGCCGCCGACGCGACGCCGCACGTGTACGTGCCGTTCGGCCAGAGTTTCCAGGCGGGGATGCACATCCATCTTCGCACCGTCGCGCGTGACCAAGAATCGCTGCCGCAGATGCTGCAGGCGGTCCGGCGTGAGATCCGGGCTGTCGACGAGCGACTGCCGATCATGACGCTCAAGACCCTTCGCGGGCACATCCGCGAGAGCGGTAGCTTGTGGCTGGTACGCCTGGGAGCGGGTATCTTCACGAGCTTCGGCGCGCTTGCCCTCTTTCTCGCGGTGGTCGGGGTCTACGGGGTCAAGGCCTACACGGTGGCACAACGGACCCGGGAGATCGGTATCCGCAAGGCCCTCGGGGCCACTTCGGCGGGAACCGTCTGGCTGCTCGTTCGCGAAGGCCTGATCCTGACGGCGGCCGGCCTGGCGCTCGGCGCGCTGCTCGCGGCAGGTGTCGCCCGGCTCATCAGCGGCGAGCTCGACCCCCCCATCTACCTCGCCGCCGAG
>CBDUAS010000482.1:0-3481 GCA_965365185.1 uncultured bacterium
TAGCATTTTCGACGCGGCCGGAGCAATCACCGCCTGCGTTTTTCTCCTCGCGGCTGACCGCACGAGGCGATGGCGATATCCTCGGCGCATGCCCCCGGAACGCATCCGCGAGTTCATCCGTCATCACTACCGGCATTTCAACGCCGCTACCCTGCGGGAAGCGGCCGATGCCTACGTCCGCCTCATCGATGACGGCGGACACATGATGGTCACGCTCGCGGGTGCGATGAGCACCGCCGAGATCGGCCTTTCCCTGGCCGAGATGATTCGCAACGGCAAGGTGCACGCCATTACCACCACCGCAGCCAACCTCGAAGAAGACCTGTTCAACCTCGTCGCCCACGACCATTACGTGCGTATACCCGACTGGCGCAACCTGACGCCGCAGCGGGAGAAGGAGCTGGAGCGCGAGGGTCTCAATCGCGTCACCGACACCTGCATTCCCGAGTCCGAAGCATTTCGCACCATCGAGGCGCCGATGATCGAGCTGTGGAACCGGTCGGCCGATGCCGGCGAACGCTCGCTGCCGCACGAGTTCCTCTACCGGCTGATACGCGAGGGAACGGTCGAAAGCAGCTACCAGATCGATCCTGTCGACTCCTGGCTGGTGGCAGCGTGCGAGCTCGACCTACCGCTGTTCGTTCCCGGATGGGAGGACTCGACTCTGGGCAATGTTTTCGTCGCCAATGTGCTCGAAGGGCGCGTTGCAAGCAGCGACGTCGTCCTCCCCGGAACGGGCTACATGGCCGCGCTGGCCGACTGGTACGCAAGCACCACCATGGGCCGCCGCTGTGCGGAGCTGCCCCGGTCATCCGACGCCGACCTGCCGGTTGACGACCGCACCGTTGCTGCCGACAAGGCCGAACGCATGGTCGGCTTTTTCCAGATCGGTGGCGGCATCGCCGGCGACTTCCCCATTTGCGTGGTGCCGATGATTCACCAGGACATGAATCGCCGGGTCCCCTACTGGGCATACTTCTGCCAGATCAGCGACTCGACGACGAGCTACGGATCCTATTCGGGCGCCGTTCCGACGGAGAAGATTACCTGGGGCAAGCTCGATATCGACACGCCGTCTTTCGTGATCGAGTCGGACGCCACCATCGTCGCGCCGCTTGTTTTCGCCTACGTCCTCGGCTGGTAACAGCGGGCGCTCCCGCCGGGATTCGTCGAGCTTACGCGCGCCGGGGAATCACGATCACGCGGAATCCCGCGGGCGGCGGTGCATCGGTGAAGCGAAGATCATGGCCAGGAATCGGTGTACCAGCTTTGCCGCGAGAAAATCACAGGCGTGATGGCCGGATTGCGGCAGCAGCTCGACCACGTCGAAGCCAACCACGTTGCAGGCGCCGGCAACGGCACCGAGAAGCCGGTTCACCTGCTGCCATGACAGTCCGCCAGGCTCGGGAGTGCCGGTGGCGGGCATCAGCGACGGATCGAAAGCGTCCAGATCGATGGTGACGTAGACGTTGTCGGTCAAGAGCGCGACGGCCCGGTGGATCCAGGCGTCGTCGTCACCGATCTCGTGCGCCCAGAAAACCCTGCCGGCATCCAACTTGCCGAGCTCGGAGGCGTCGACGCTGCGAATGCCGACCTGGACGATCGGGCACAGCTCACGCGCCCGCGCCATGACGCAGGCGTGGTTGTACGCCGAGCCTTCGTAGGACTCGCGGGTGTCGGCGTGGGCGTCGATTTGCAGCACCGACAAGTCCGGAAAAACGGCCGCCGCGGCACGCATGGCGCCGATGCTGACCGCATGTTCGCCGCCAAGGATCACCGCCACCTGTCGGCGGTCGAAAACGCCGCGGGTGCGCATCTCCACAGCGTCGGCGAGCCCCTCGGGGGGACCATCGAAGCGCACGCTCTCGAGCGTCGCGATCCCCTGAGCATGAGGCTCCGAGCGGGTCTCGATATCGTAGAGCTCGACCTGCGCGGACGCGGCGAGGATGGCCTCGGGACCGCGATCGGCACCTTTCTTCCAGGTGCTCGTGGCGTCGTAGGGCACCGGTATGATCGCCGCAGCGGCGCGTTCGGCGTCGCGAGACCCCGGGGGCAGGTCGAGGAAGGTGGGCTTGCTCATGTCAGCCAGTTGGAAGAACGTTGCGTTGGCCGTCCGCATTCTAGCGGCTCGTCCGGCACAACCCGGTTGTACCGACATCCCTTTTGCCGACCATCGAAGGGAGTAAACCATGGGAACCCATTTCCGCGCCCCCTGGGGCACGAAGCTCTGGGTGGCGACGATCGCTTTTCTGCTGATCATCGTCGTGGTGACATGGCGTGCCGGGCCGCCGACGTCCTGGGTCCTGCTGGCCGTCGCCGTCGGAGCCGCGACCTTCATGGTGCGCGGCTACAGCATCGTTGACGACAGGCTACTGGTTCATCGACTCGGATGGTCGACGAAATTCGACCTTTCCGAGCTGAGGACCGCCGAGTTCTCGCCCGGAGCCACGCTGGGCTCGGTACGGGTGATGGGTGTGGGCGGCCTGTTCGGCTTCATCGGCCGGTTTCGCAACGAGATGCTCGGCGTGTACCGCGCCTACGCCACGGACAGCGCCAACACGGTGGTGCTCGACTTCGGCGGATCGAAGGTCGTGGTCACGCCGGAAAACCCGGCGGAGTTCGTCGCTGCCGTGGAGTCTCGAATGTCGGCTTGACGCGGCGAGGCGCGCGCCGCCCGGGGCCGACGGAGATCATTGCCCCGATTCGGGAGCGCCCCCTCGCGGCGGACCCTCGACGATGGTCACTGCGACCGCGGTGCCCGATCCGGCGTCAAGTTCGAGCTGGACCTCGTACCACTCCTCATCCTTGACCACTTGGTACTGCAGGTGGTGGTCATGGGCGTAGCTCACCGAGGTGACCTCGTAGCCGGAGGACTCCATGCGGGTCCAATACCAAAGGGGCCTTTCCCCGTCCGGAAGCAGCGCCTCTAGAATAGAGGCCCCCCCCGCGGCCGTCCCGTAGGCGAATGCCAGCAAGGCCACCGCGACCACGGTGGCGGCCAGCACGAGAAGGCGCGCGACGGGGAGCTTGTCTCTGTCGTCTTCGATCATCGTTACGACGTCTTGCTGCAGCAGCACGATCCCCGGCTGCGTCGGGATCAGGAATGGCGACCGGCGGCGTTCGGCGAGGTCGGATTATCACCGAACGCCGCTGGTCCGGTCGCCACGACAACGGCGACGAAGAGCTTGACGGGGCCCAGCCTGGGCATCTCGCTTCCGCGTCGCCGCTGCCTCATCGTCGGCCGGCCACCGGCACCGTGGCGCCCGACGAAGACGAAAACTCATCGACAAGAATCACTACACGCCGGTTCACCTCACCGGCGTTCGGACCGTACTCGCCCGGCGCTACCAGGCGCTCCTGGGCCTCGCCGTAGCTCACGGCCCGCACCCTCTGCTCCTCGAGCCCAGCGACCTCGGTCAGATAGCTCTTGACCTCTTCGGCACGACGCCGGCCGAGTTGCTTGTTGTACTCCTCGCTGCCC
>CBDUAS010000483.1:0-3469 GCA_965365185.1 uncultured bacterium
TCTGGTTGAAGGAGTAGGGCGCCTTCGAGCCGGCCACGTCGATCTCGTCAGCGTGCGTCTTGACCCAGCTCGCACCGCCGTCGTCAGAGCGATACACCTCGTTGCCGATGGTGTCGCCGCGGATCTCGCGATCGGGCGAACAGGCGTCATGGCGCGCCGGCCATCCCGCGGGGCGTGGGTTCACGTTTTCCACCACCGCGTGCAGGATGCCGCTTGCCCGGTTGAGGTCCAGGCCGATGCGGCCGATGTCGCCGTCGGGAAGGCCGTCGAGGCGCCTCCAAGTGGAGCCGCCGTCGGCGGTCTTGTACACACCCGTGCCCGTGCCGCCGAGTACGAGTTGCCACGGCATGCGGTGCTTCTCGTACATCGCGGCGTAGAGGGTGTCGGGCTCGTCGCGATCGATCACCAGATCGACGGCACCCGTGCCGTCGTCGACGTACAGAACCTTTTCCCACGACTCGCCGGCGTCGCGCGTGCGGAACACGCCGCGCTCCTCGTTGCGCGAGAACAGGTGGCCCATCGCTGCCACCCAGACGGTGTCGGGATCCGTCGGGTGCACGACGATGCGGGCGATGTGGTGCGAATCCGTCAGCATCGCCGCCCCCCAGGTGGCGCCGCCATCGGTCGACTTGTAGACGCCGGTGCCCGAGTACGACGACCGCGCCAGGTCGTTGGCACCCGTGCCCATCCACACGATGTCGGGGTTCGACGGCGACAGCGCCACGGCCCCGACGGCGGCCGCATCGACGCTGTCGGAGATGTTGTTCCAGGTGATGCCGCTGTTGGTGGTTTTCCACAGCCCACCGCTGCGCGAGGCGGCGTAGATCGTATAAAGGTGGTCGTGCAACGGTGTGTCCGGCACGGCGATCTCGGTGATCCACGCGGAGGTACGGAACGGGCCGATGTTGCGGAACGCGAGCGCGTCGAGAAGGTCGGCGAGCGCTGGGTCCTGTGCGGCCGGTGCGGAGGTGACGGTCAGAACCACGACCAGGGAAGCGAGCAGCGGCGTGCGGAACGTTCGCATCGGGTGGACCCTCCTCGTGGGGATTGGCTCAGCGCCACAATAATCCCTCGGAGCGAGAAAGGGGAGCGCCCGTCGGTGGTGTCCCGGAGCGAAGATCGCCGGCCGACGGCGGCGGCGTTGCCGCTTCCCTTGCACCGGTCGGGCCGGCCCCGTAGCCTGCGGTTCCATGAGCTCGCGCATCTCGATCGTCGGTGTCGCGCTGTTGCTCTCGCCGCCAGCTTGCTGGCCGGCTGCGCCGAGCAGCTGTCCTATCCCGACTGGGTGGTGCCGGTCACGGAGGGCACGCCGGTGCGAGAATATGCCCACGTCGCCGCCGACGAGCGCACCGCCTCGATCGAGTGGGTCGAAGAGCTGGTCATCGGCGACCGCGGCGAGGTCGACATGCGCTACGCCTTCAGCAGGCCCAGCGACGTTACGGTGGATTCCCGCGGCCAGATCTACGTCGTCGATGCGCAAGCGAGCAAGGTCAAGGTGTTCGACGAGAACGGCGGCTACCTGCGGGAGCTCGGCCGTCAGGGGCAGGGCCCGGGGGAATTCCAGCGCCCGCGATCGATCGCCGGGCTCGTCGACCGAGTCGTCGTGGGTGCCTCGCGCAACGCCCGCTGGAGCCACTTCGATCTCGACGGCAACTACGTCGACGATTTCGCCTACCCGAGATTCGACAACCTGGAGCTGGTGAGTGTCACCCCCGCGGGGGAGGTGGTGGGCTCGACCGTGCGCTTCAGCGAGCTCGACCAGATAACACAGGGATACGGGCTGTACTCGCCGCAGGCGGAGCTCCGGCAGACCATCGTCGAGATCGACTACACCCAGATTCCCACCATCCAACGCGGCGATCGCCGAACGTACTTCTCCACCATGCCACGCGCGTACCCGCAGGTGGCGGTGGCGCCGGACGGCAGCGCCTACTGGAGCACCACCGATGAGTACCAGATCCTCGCCGTCGATGCGGACGGCACGCAGCGTTGGGCCGCGCGCGTCGCCTGGACGCCGCCGGACTTGACGCGGGACGAGATCGACGCCGTCATGGCGATGGTGCGTCGAAGCTACGAGGACGCCGTCGAATCCGAGGTCAATTTCCCCGACCGGCAGCCCGCCCTGTCCCGCATGCTGGTGGACGGGCACGGACACCTGTACGTCTGGGCGTACGTTCCCGACGCCGTCGGCGTGACGTCTTCAGCGCCGATACCGGCGCCGGTCGATGTGTACGGACCGGACGGCGAGCGGCTGTTTACCGGCATGACCGAGGCGCGCACCTGGGTGCACACGGATGGCGACCACGTCTGGGAGATCGGCGTCGACGCGGCCACGGAGGAGAACGTCGTCCGCAAGGTCCGCCTGGTGGAGCCGTTCGAGTAAGGCGCCGCCGCGACAGCGTGGTGGGCGCGGCGCGCGGGGCGCGGGCGACGGCACGACGACGCACCCGTGCCGTGTCGCCTCAGTCGGTGCTGTAGTTGATCTCCAGGCGACGTACGGCGTGCGCGGCGGCCCACAGCACCAACGCCGTGAGGGCGGTGAGCCCGAGCACCGCGGTTGCTGTCGAGGGGGGCTCCGCCGGTGCCATCAGGAGCTGGACGATCATGGGGGCGCCGGTGTCCGTGGGCGGGGGAACGGGAGCGAGCGCCTGCACGTAGTGCAGAACGCTGAGCTTTTGCAGCATTGCCGGCAGGAAGTTGTTGATGTTCTCCCAGAACAGGATCACGACGGCCGGGATGATCGGGTTGCGCAGCAGCATTCCGGCGGCGAGGAAGACGCTGCCGTAACCGACGCAGGCGAGGGCGGCGGCGGCGCAATACCAGAACACGTGCGTCAGGGCGGGGTTCGGCCAGAAGCTGGCGAGCTGTGCCTCTTCCTGCGGCCACAGCATGACCAAATAGCTGATGGCAGCGCCACTGACGAAGATGACGATCGCCGCCACCAGGCCGGCGATGTACTTGCCCGCCAGCAGCACGTCGCGCCGCGCCGGCACCAGAAACCAGAAGTGCAGCGTCTCGTCGAGCATCTCGCCGCGAAACAGGTTCATGAAGATGCCCAGGCAGCCGAAGAAGATCGCCAGCCGTAAATAGAAATACTGGAACACGCCGGCGTAGATGAGCCTGTCCTCGGCGAAGTCGACGATCAAGCGCTGGTTGTTGCGGTCGAGCACACCGTCGGAGAACCGCAGGTTGTATTCACGGCGGCCGTCGAAGTACTGCAGGTAGCGGCGCTCGGGTCGACGCCGGCCGTCGGAAAACTCGCGCGCGGCGATCGTCGAATCGCGAATCGGCGTCCCGGCCCGCTCCAGCACGGCTTCCACCGTAGCGCCCTCGCGGACCGCGGCCATTGTCGCTGCCGGCGTGATTTGTTCCGCCCACTCGGCCCGGCGGATGCTGACCTCGAGCCCGTGCCCGAAGAAGACCAGCGTGGGAAACAGCGCCAGCACGTACACCCACAGGCTGCGGCGGG
>CBDUAS010000484.1:0-3466 GCA_965365185.1 uncultured bacterium
GTCTCGGATGGGCTTGCCGGCGGTGTAGTACTCGGTGATCCAGCCGATCGCCAGTCCGGCGAACGTGCCGGCGAGCACGGCGTTCCAGATCGCGGTGCTGAGCCCGCTACCGGCGATATACAAGTAAGCGCCGGCAAGGAAGAGCACGGCGGAAAACAGCGCCGACCAGCGCAGCGCCCCGGCGGGATTGGTGTTCTTGAACACAGCCATCGACCCGATACCGATGAGCGAGGCAACGAGCCCGATCATCGCCATGACCAGCGGCAGGCTCATGAGGGAAGTCCTGGCCGCATCCGAGCCGATGCCCGCCCCCTCGGCGATCAGCCCGGAAAGCTGCGTCGCCCCGAGCGTGGCGCCAATGGCGATGGTGGCAATGGTGGAGCCGACGTAGGACTCGAAGATGTCCGCGCCCATGCCGGCGACGTCGCCGACGTTGTCGCCGACGTTATCGGCGATAACACCGGGATTGCGCGGGTCGTCCTCGGGAATACCGGCTTCGACCTTGCCGACGAGGTCCGCGCCGACGTCGGCGGCCTTGGTGTAGATACCGCCTCCTACCCTGGCAAAAAGCGCGATCGACGAGGCTCCCATGGCGAAACCGTTGATCACCGCAGCGGTGTCGGGGCTGCCGTACCAGAGAAACCACAGGCCGACGCCGAGCAGCCCGAGGCTGGCCACCGACAGCCCCATGACCGAGCCGCCGAGGAACGCCACCATCAACGCGGCATCCTGGCCCTTCTCGGCCGCGGCGCTGGTTGTCCGCACGTTGGCGCTCGTCGCCGAGGTCATACCAGCGAAACCTGCGGCCATCGAGGACGCGGCACCGGTGATGAACGCGAGCGCGGTGAGCGGATTCACGAAGCCATACAGAAGCCCGGCCACGACCACCACGAAGATGAGCAGCAGGCTGTACTCGCTGCGCAGAAACACCATTGCGCCCTTGTGGATCTGCGCCGCGAGCTTCTCCATCTCCGGCGTCGCAACCGGCAGCCTCTTCACATAGAAGAGGATCCCGAGAGCGATGGCGAGCCCGACCGCACCGAAGATCGGCGCGGCCAGCGTCAGCGTCTGCGTATCCATTCGATCGAACTCCTCTGGTTCGGTTCAGTTGTAGCGGTTCATCGCCGCGATAAGGCCCGATCGGAGCACCATCTCCACGGCGTCGGCGCCATCTTCGATCATCTCCGCAGCGATGTCCCGCTCGTCCTTGTCGAAGCGACTCAATACGTATTTGGCGGTGTCGGCGGTCGCACCATCACCGCGTATTCCGAGACGCAGCCGCGGAACCTTCTGCGTTCCCAGCGCGTCGATGACGGATTGCATTCCGTTTTGCCCGCCCGAGCCGCCGCTCTCGCGCAGGCGGATCTTCCCCAAGGGCAGGTCGATGTCATCGAAAGCCAGCAGCAGCGCACCTGGATCGAGCCCCAACTCGTTCCGCGCCTGCGACACACCTCGACCGCTTTCGTTCATGTACGTTCGCGAGCGGATGAGCCACAGCTCCGCCGGCCCTCCGTCCTGCCGGCGGCCCTTCATGCGAATGCGGCTCAGCCTCGCCTTGTCCAGCTCCCTGGTCTCGACGACCCGGTGGCGCTGCTCGAGCAAGCCGAGCAACATCCAGCCGGCATTGTGTCGGTGCTGAGCGTACTCATCGCCCGGATTCCCCAGGCCGGCCACTGCGCGCACCGAATCAGTCCGAAGATTCCTCTTCCTTCTTCTCTTCCGCGGCTTCCGCAGCCGGCTCCGCAGCCGCATCGGCTGCGGCGGCCTCGGCCTCTTCGCCTTCCATCTCCGGTTCCTCGCCCTCGACGCCGAGGTCGGCTTCGAGCTCTTCCTCGGAGACCGGCGGCACGACAGACGCGACCGACCGATCGCCCTCGGTTACCAGTGTGACGTCACCGGGGATGACAATGTCCTCGACTCTGATCGAGTCGTTGATGTCGAGCTCACTGACATCGACCTGCACGGTATCGGGGATGTTGCCGGGAAGGCACTCCACCGTGATCTCACGCAGGGAGATGTCGAGCACACCCAGGCTCACCCGCACGCCCACGGGCTCTCCGACGAATTCGATGGGCACCTCCACCTCGATGGCCACGTCCATGGCGATGCGCACCAGGTCGGCGTGCTGCAGGTGGTGCGTGATCGGATCGACCTGGACGTCGAAGATCATCACGTTCTCCTCGGACCCGCCGGCGACCTTCAGCTTGAAGACGGTGTTCTGGCCCGATTCCGACTTCAGGATCGAGGTGATCTCGCGCGGGTCGAGCGTGATGGGATGGGATTCCTCCGCCCCGCCGTACAAGACGGCGGGCAGCTTCCGCTCGGCGCGCAGACGTCGGGCCGCATTACTGGAACCCGCTTGTCGCGGCTCTGCTTCGATGATCAGTTCAGCCATGGCCTTTTCTCTTCGGGAATTCAGATGAACAAGCTGGAAATGCTCGTCTCTTCGTGGATGTTGCGAATCGCCTCGGCAAGCAGCTCAGCGACGGACAGGACCTCGATATCGGAACAGCTCTTCGCCTGCTCGCTCAGGGGGATAGTGTCGGTGACGAAAACCTTCTCGAAAGGTCCCTCTTCGATGCGTGAGACCGCCGGGCCGGAGAGCACGGGGTGCGTGGCGAAAGCGTAGACGGCCACGGCGCCGCTATCCATCAGCGCCTGGGCGCCCTGCGTCAGGGTGCCGGCGGTGTCGACCATGTCGTCGTACAGGATCACGTTGCAGCCGGTGACGTCGCCGATGACATTCATCGCCACCGCCTTGTTTGCGAGGGGGCGGCGCTTGTCGATGATGGCCAAACCGGCCTGCAGCCGCTTGGCGATGGCCCGGGCCCGCTCCACCGCACCGGCGTCGGGAGCGACGACGACGAGGTTGTCGAGCCCCATCGATTCGATGCGATCGATGGCTACGGGCGCAGCGAACAGGTGGTCCACCGGAATGTTGAAGAAGCCCTGGATCTGTCCGGCATGGAGGTCCATTGCCAGCACCCGGTCGGCCCCGGCAGTGACCAGGAGGTCGGCCACGAGCTTCGCCGTGATGGGCACCCGCGGCTCGTCCTTCTTGTCCTGCCGCGCGTAGCCGAAATACGGCATGACGGCCGTGATGCGGGCGGCCGACGAGCGCTTTGCCGCGTCGGTCATGATCAGCAGCTCCATCAGGCTTCGGTTTACCGGGCAACAGGTCGACTGAATGAGGAACAGATCCGTGCCGCGGACGTTGTCTTTGAACTGGCAGCGCACCTCGCCGTCGGAGAACTGCGTCAGCTCCAGGGCACCGAGGGGGTGGCCGATGAAATCCGCGATGCTGTGGGCGAGGTCCGGACAGGCGTTACCCGCAAATATCTTCAGGGCGCGATCTGCAGAGGGCATGGGTCGGGCGGGGAGCTGTCGAGCGGTCTGGTTGGAATCGACTACGAAGCTGGGGCGGCAGGACTCGAACCTGCAAATGCGGGATCCAAAGTCCCGTGCC
>CBDUAS010000485.1:0-3458 GCA_965365185.1 uncultured bacterium
CCGAGCCGCTGCAACCCGACGCGGTCAACGGCGGCGGCGACACCCGCTACCTGGGGGTGTTCGTCAACGCGATACTGTGGCGATGAAACCGGAGCGACCACACGGGAACGAGCGCGAATGAAACTGATCGTCCAGATCCCGTGTCACAACGAGGCCGAAGCCCTGGCGGACACGCTGGCGGCCGTTCCACGGCAGATGGACGGCATCGACGAGGTCGAGATTCTCGTCATTGACGACGGATCGACAGACGAGACCTTGGCGATCGCGCGCCGCGAGGGCGTCGATCACATCGTCTGCTTCGCCCGCCGCCGTGGCCTGGCCACCGCCTTTCGAGAGGGTCTGGCCGAATGCCTGCGGCAGGGCGCCGACGTCATCGTCAATACCGACGGCGACAACCAGTACGAGGGTGCCGACATTCCAGAGCTGGTCACGCCGATCCTCGAGGGGCGCGCCGACATCGTTGTCGGCGATCGCGACACCGCATCGCTGGAGCACTTCTCGGCGATCAAGAAGATGTTCCAGAAGCTGGGATCCTGGACCATGCGGCGCCTCTCCGGGACCGAGGTCGCGGACGCTCCCAGCGGTTTCCGCGCGTACAGCCGCGACGCGGCGCTGCGTCTCAACGTGGTCACCGACTTCACCTACACGCTGGAGACACTCATTCAGGCTGGAAAGCGTCGGATGGCGGTGCTCGACGTGCCGATCCGTTCGCGGGAGACAGCACGGTCTTCGCGGCTCGCCCGCACCATGGGGCATTACCTGGCGCAGGCCGGCGGCGCCATGGCCCGCGCTTACACCCTCTACGAGCCGCTGAAGATCTTCGCCGTGACCGGCGGGGTGATGATCTTCGTCGGCGTCGCCCTCGGCGTGCGCTTTCTTTATTACCGTTACTACGTGGAAACGGTCATCACCGGCATGACGCAGTCGTTGATTCTGGCGGCCATTTTGTCGATCGTCGGGTTCTTGCTGCTGTGTGTTGCCGTGCTTGCCGACCTGCTGGCCACCAACCGGCGCCTTCTCGAAGAAGCGCTTTACCGAATCCGTAAGCTCGAGCTCGATCGAGACAAGCGTGAGCGAGGCTGACCGATGCCCTTGGTGACGATCATCGTTCCCGCCTACAACGAAGCCGAGGTCATCGCCACGGTGGTCGCTTCGGTGCTCGCGGTCTCCGCCGGCGACTGGGAGATCATCGTCGTCGACGACGGATCGGACGACGGGACGGCGGACCGGGCTGCTGCCGATGGCGTGCGCGTCATCCGTCACCCCTACAACAAGGGCAACGGCGCGGCGGTGAAGACCGGCTTGCGGGCGGCCACCGGTGACGTCGTCTGCCTCATCGACGCCGACGGCCAGCACGATCCAACGGAGATCCCGAGCCTGCTCGAAGCCCTCGACACATACGACCTGGTGATCGGCGCACGGCAAGACGGCGGCGGTTCGGGCGGGGTTTTTCGCCGCCTCGGCAACGCGTTCTACAACCGCCTGGCAACGTACCTGTCGAATCAGAAGGTCCTCGATCTCACCTCCGGCTTCCGCGCTGCCTGGCGCGACAAGATCCTCGAGTTTCTGCCGCTCTTCCCCAACGGTTTCTCGTATCCCACCACCAGCACGCTGGCCTTCATCAAAGCCGGTTACAATGTCGGCTACGTGCCGATATCGGCGTCCAAGAGGGTCGGTAAGAGCAAGATCCGCCTGTTTCACGACGGCGCCAAGTTCGTCGTTATCGCGCTGCGAATGATCGTGCTGTTTTCGCCGATGCGGATATTCCTCCCCGCCAGCCTGCTGCTGTTCGTGTTCGGTGCCAGCTACGGTCTCTACACCGTCATTACCGAAACCGACCTCACCGACGGAACCGTGTTGTTGTTCACCATGAGCTTGGTGACGTTCTTCATCGGGTTGGTGTCGGAGCAGATTGCCCTGATGCGCTTCGAGCGCCTGCAAAAGTGAGCACCAAGACCAAAGGGCCGTTTTGGATGGCGTTCGGCTGGCGGCTGATCGGCATCGTCCTCTTGCTGGTCGTTCTCTGGCGGGTCGGCGCGCCCGAGCTGTTCGGTGTTCTGATCCACGTCAACCCGCTGGCGCTCATCGGCGGCGCGGTGCTGGCCACGGCGGTGCTCATCTTGCGCTCGCTGCGCTGGCGCATCCTTTGCGAGGGTCTCGACATCCACCTCCCCGTGAGCGAAGGGATACGCCTGTACCTGCTTGCCACGTTCGCGGCGTCGATCACCCCGGGGCGCATCGGCGACCTGGCCAAGGCCTACTACGTGCGCGACCGCCTGGCGCAGGGCGGTCTGGCCGCGGGCATCGCGACGGTCGTGTATGACCGCGTGCTCGACCTCGGTCAGATAGGCGCTCTCGCCCTCGGCGCGCTCGTGGTGCTGCCCTGGGTGCCGGCGGAAGCCGGCCCGCCGCTGGTGCTGCTGGCGCTTCTCGGCTTCGTTGCCGGTACCGTGTGGCGACCGACACGCGAGGGCCTGCTCGCACGGCCGCTCAACTGGGCTCTGAGACGCCTTCCGGGGGCCGACGGGGCCAGCCCGCCGGCGCCGCCGGCCGGCCACGTGCTTGTCGCACAGGCGCTCACGACCGCCAGCCTGATCGGCGTCGCCGGTGCCAGCGTGGTGCTGGCTCGGGGCCTGTCGATCGCCGCGCCGGCGTGGTCGCTCGCCGTCCTCGCGGCGCTCGGGGCCGTCGTCAGCCTGATGCCGATCACGGTGCTGGGCATCGGCACGCGCGACGCCCTTTACGTGGTCGCCGCGCCGTTTCTCGGTGCCACCGCCGAGTCGATGCTGGCGCTGTCGCTGCTGCTGCTTTCGATGTACGTGCTCAACAGCATCACCGGATGTGCTGCGTGGTTTCTCAGCCCGCCACGCGACCGTCGCCCGCCGAGCCCCTCATAGAACCAAGTGTCGTCGCGAACCTACTTCCGCAGCCATACCACGGCCTCTTAGATGAAAGTCCTGCACCTGGCGACGACGTACCCGCTCCATGCGGACGACAGCAACGCCGGATTCGTCGAGGCGCTGGTCGAAGGTCTGTGCGGACGGGGGCACGAGGTACACGTCCTGCTGCCATGGCACCCGCGGCTCGAGCTGCAACGCGCCGGTCGCAGCGCGGTGCTGCATTCCTTCAAGACCACGCCCCTGAAGCGATGGCACCCCTGGGGATACGCCCAGGCGCTTTCGGCCGATCGGTCGCTGCGCTGGGACGCCTATCTGGCGACTCCGTTCGCCGCTCTGGCGGCGGCCCGGCAGATGCGCAGCATCGTGCGCCGCGTCGGCATCGATCTCGTGCACGCCAACTGGCTTCTGCCGGCGGCGCCGATCGCCGCTGCGGCGACCCTGGGCACCGGGTTACCGATGATCGTCTCGTGCCATGGCAGCGGTGTCTTCGTGGCGGAAAAGCGTAGCTGGGCTGCGGCTGCGGCGCCACCGAGTTCGAGTGCGACGACGGCGCGTGCA
>CBDUAS010000486.1:0-3456 GCA_965365185.1 uncultured bacterium
AGATGACGACCAGCTCGCCGGCGGCATCGTACTCGAGCCGGTCACCCCTTCCGGTGCCTGCCTCGTCGGTCATGAGGACGTTTTCGAACACCTCGATCGATTCCCAGGCTCCATCCTCGCGAAACTTCGCCTCCAGCCGATCGCCGCCGATCGTGCGCCCGGCGTCCGCAAGCTCCAACAGCGCCTCCCCGGCCATCACCAGGCCGAGCGGCGACCCCTCGATCAGCAGGCGGTGGCCGCTCAATACGACGGTTCCGGCTTCCTCGGCAGCGGGGTCGGCGGCGGGATCGAGCAGGCTGACCAGGACGTTACCGGTTGCCTGCAGCTCGTCCGTGGGGGCAAGCAGCTTGATCTCCTCGGCCCGCATCTGGTACTGACCGTCGCCCTGCCGGATGTTCGCGTTACTGCTGAAGGTGAGCCGGTTGGCGTCACGCACCTCCAGGGCGTCGGCCGACGCCTGGATTTCGGCGGCGCCGCCGAACAGCGGCCCGACCGCACTCACGAACTCCCCGCGAAGCTGGGCCTCGACGTCGTCGTAGAGATCGATGCCGCCATCGGCAAGCAGGACGATGGCGCCCGCCTCCACGTCGAAGTCCTGTGACTGGAACCGCGGCCGGGGCTCGCCGTCCAGCACCCAATTGCCGGTCTCGGCCTCGAGAGCCCCGTGCCCCGCGGTGATCTGGTTGCCCTCCTCGTCCTGGTGACGGACCCCCTCCGGCCACTCGGCGGTCGCGATATCCCCGTCTGCGTATCGCAGCACCGCGCGCGGGCCGCGAAACGCCAGCGGCTCCCGCTCGCCGACCAGCAACACTTCGACCTCTCCCGCGGCGGTCAACTCGTCGAGCTGACCGGCGCCGGTTGTCAGGCTGTCGGCACGGATGTGCTCGAGAGTGGCGTCACCCGCACGCGGGAAAAAGTACGCGTCGCCGGCTGCCTCGACGGAGGACGTCTCCCCGAATCCGAGCAGGAAGACGTCGGCCCGCAGCTCACCGGATTCACCGAGCTCGAATCGCGGGCGCAGGCCCGGGTCCTCCGGGTTCTGCGTCACCCGCAATCCCTGTGGCTCCCCGTCGACGATGTCGACCGAAATCAACTCGCCGGAAGCCACGTGCTCACCCGGTGACGTCGCTGACAGCCACTGTGCGCGGGCATCGACATCGATGCGAATCGAGTCGACCGCGGCCGCTGCCTCGTCGAGCCCGAGGATGATCTGGTACCCGGTCAGGCGTGCCTCTTCGAGTGCCAACGCCGGTCGGTTCCGCAGCGTGAGCTCGGCGCTGGAAAGGTCGAAGGCGATATCGCCGGCGCTCCCTTGCACCGCGAAGGCCGCCGAGGCGCCCTCCGGCCCCTCCTCGTCCGACCACAGCCGCACGGGGCCGGGCAGGTCGTCACGGCGCGGCTCCGGGTGCTCCTGGGCCAGCCAGCCGGACTGCGTCTCGCTATCGTAGTTGAGGATCCGTGACTCGATCACCAGGCCCGCGGCATGCAGGCGCACGCCCGCATCGGTGACCAGCTCGCCGTCACGGTAGGTGAGCACCTCCGTCAGGATCTCGACGCCGCTCGGCAGCACGGCGCTGACCCCATCCATCACCCGGATCTCCTCGTAAGCGTCGCCCTCGATGGGCACAGGGCGCTCCACCAACGCCAGGCGCCCGCCGACGATCCGCGTGGCATCGCGAGCGCCGCTACCCGTGGCTCCGGGCTCTGCCGGCTCCGCCGCCTCGCCCTCGTAGAGGGTGAGCTCGACGCCGCCGCGATACTCGTAACGATTGGCCGAACTGCTGACAGCCTCCGCCGCGGAGACCTCGTAAACGTCTACGCCGTTGACCGTGGCGACGTGTCGCAAGCCGGTCGTGGCGGCGATGATGTCGTCGTCCACCGGTTGGACCTCGGCGTCGACCTGCTCGTCGACAGGCATCTCGGGCGGCCCTTCCCAGGAGACAGCGATGAGCGCCACAACGCCGACGGCCACGATCACCATGGCCGCGCGGATGATCGTGCGGGCTCCCATCGTCAGAAATCCGCGGCCAGGGCACCGAGCCAACCGAAGCCGTCGCGATCCGGAGCCCAGCTACCGGCGAGATCGGCGCGCACGGTCTCGCCCCCGAGACCCAAACCGAAGGTATACGTCGGCCGTCGCTGGATCGCTTGTATGTCCAGAAACAACCCGCCTCGCAGCGCCAGGCGCTCCGCGGACCACTCCAACCCGCCGCCCAACTCACGGCGCTCGCGGCCGCCGGTGACGAACACGTCGGTGCTCAGATCCAGATCGACGGTCAACCTGAGCGAGGGGTGCGGAATCAGCAACCCCCCGACACGGATCTGGCGTGGCAAGCGGGTGATGGCGCTCTCGACCGGCCCCAGGTCGGGGGCGTTGATGTTCTTGACCACTGCGCCGATGCGGAACTTCGCCGAAGGGATCAGCAGTATCCCCGCATCGACACTGAACACCGTGTCGTCCGAAACGTCCGGGCCGGAGCGGGCGCGGCGCAATAGCTCGGCCGCCGTCAGATCACCGCCGCCGAGACCGTCGACGGGCACACTCTGCACGCGTCCGAGAGCTTGCACCAACTTGGCGCTGCCGCCGATCACGAACCGTCCCTGCGACAGCGGGTGGGCAACGCTCACCTGGACCTCCCGCGTCCGCAGCGAAGCCATGGCAACCTCCAGCTCACCGTCGCGGCTGCGCGTCACCTCATCCACGTATGTGAGTTGCTGGAACGCGGCACCGAATCGCTTGGAGACGAACGAGACGCCGAAGACCCGCTCGCCCGCGAGCCCGGCGTCGCGGCTGGCGAGCGTTGCCGCCGCCTCCGTGTCCGCGAGCGCATCCGAAAAGCCGCGGGCAACGCGCAGTGCCTCGACCCAGGCGCCGGCTTCGAGGGGAACGTTGCCCAAGCTCAGCCCCACCTCGTTCCGGCCGGAGACCCACATGCCAGCGGGATTCCACTGCAATGCCGCCCAGCCGTCCGCCAGGGCAACGTAGCCGCCGCCGATTCCCAGCGCACGAGGATCCGACTTCGCCACGGCCTGGGCCTGCGCCGGCATCACGAACGCACACCAGGCAACGAGGAGGCCGATGACGGACGGGAGGCGCCGCAAGGCACTCACTCCCGGGGCGGGCGGTGTTTCTCGACTTCCTCGTTGTAGTACTGCTTGTACAAGATCTCCCACTCTCGCCCTCCCTCGGGGAAGTCGCGCTTCTGCGAAGCGATCTTGCCACGCACCATCTTGTCGATCATGGCGTCTCGCTGCACCTCCTCGGTGATGATCTTCACCACCTGGAGTCGGGTAGCGTTCGCGTCTTTACGGAGACGCACACCGAGGTCGTCGTCGAGCGCGTCGACGATCAGCCGGGAGAGATGGTTGATCTTGGCGCGGGATAAACGCATATCAGAGGATGATGTCCCGTTCTTTGGCGAGCCTCGCCTTGATGACCTTGAACATCTCGTGATA
>CBDUAS010000487.1:0-3449 GCA_965365185.1 uncultured bacterium
TTTTTCGCGCGGCATTTGCGAACTCCTGTGCGCGGGCGGGGCCGCTGACGACCAACGCCGTACCGGCAGCGGCGCGGGGTGCGGGACGGCGCGGAGTCTAGTCTTCCCCCCGATGCCCGTCAAGACGGTCGCGTCCGGACAGAACCCACTGCGGACGCGGGTTTGAAGCGATCCGGCGCGGTATTCCGGTGATTGACCATGAGCCTGACTGCGGGGTAAGGTCGAGCCGCTGGCCGTCCGGCATTCCCGCCTCCATCGACAAAAGAACTGCGCCTTTTCATGTCTCGCCGCGTGCAAATGCTCATCGGCGCCGGTCTCGCGGCGTTATTGCTCTGGCTGTTCTTGCGCGGCACGGATCTGGCCGCGATCGGAGCCGAGCTCCGCCGCGCCGACTATCGCTGGGTGCTGGTGTTCACCCTGCAATCCTTGTTTGCCAACCTGCAACGGGCTTGGCGCTGGCGGTACCTCCTGAAGCCCATCAAGACCGTCAGGGTCGGATCGCTGACATCAGCGATCTTCATCGGCTGGTCGATCACCGCGTTGTTGCCCGGCCGCCTCGGTGAGGTCGCTCGCCCGGTGCTCGTCGGCCGGCGCGAGGGCATCAGCAAGACGGCGGCGTTCGCAACGGTGGTACTGGAAAGACTCTTCGATCTGTTTACCGTGCTGCTGGTTTTGGTCTCCTATCTGCTTTTCTTCCCGCTACCCTCGGCTCTCGACGGCGAGGGGGCGTCCATCATCGCGGGCATGCGTGTGAGCGGGGTCGCGGTGCTCGTGGGCCTGGCCGTCGTCGTCGCCTTCCTCGTTGGCGCTCAGCTAATGCCGCGGCGCACCGACGCCGTGCTTCGGCGGATGGTGTCGTGGCTTCCCGGGCATCTGGGCGACCGCGTGCTGCCGATCGCCCGCAGCTTCCTCGCCGGCTTTTCGGGCATTCGCGACCCGCGCCTCCTCGGCGCGATCACCGTCCATTCTCTGCTTCTTTGGCTCAATATCCTGATCTCCTACTATCTGCTCTTCTTCGCCTTCGGCATCGAGTTGCCCTTCTACGCCGCGATGCCGTTGATCGTCATCATCGTCATCGGGGTGATGGTGCCCACGCCCGCCGCCGTGGGATCGTTCCATTTGGCCACCGAGCTGGCGCTGGTGGCGCTCTGGGGGGTTGCGGCGGAGCAGGCGGCCGGCTACGCGATCGTCTCGCACGCCATGGTGTTCGTGCCGGTCACCCTGATCGGGCTGGTGTTGTTGAGCCGGGAAGGCTTGTCGGTGGGCGCCATCGAGGAGCTCGAAGAGGAGTCGGCGACGTCATGAAGTGTCCGTTCTGCGGCCACAACGAGGACAAGGTCGTGGACTCGCGAGAAAGCCGCGAGGGGCAGGCGATTCGGCGCCGGCGAGAGTGCCTGCACGATGCATGCGGGCGTCGTTTCACCACCTACGAGCGCGTCGAGGACGTTCCGGTCATGGTGATCAAGAAGGACGGCCGGCGCGAGCGCTTCGATCGCAACAAGTTGCTCGGGGGCCTGCTGAAGGCGTGCGAAAAGCGCGCCGTCCCGTTGCAGGAGCTCGAGGCAATCTGTGACGAGATCGAAGTGCTGGCCCACGACGCGCCCGAGCGAGAGCTGCGAAGCACGGCGGTCGGAGAGCACGTGATGGAACGGCTACGCCAGCTCGACGACGTCGCGTACGTGCGCTTCGCCTCGGTTTATCGGCAGTTCAAGGACATCAACGAGTTCATGACCGAGCTCAAGGACCTCCTCGATGAGTCGGCACAATGAGGCGCTCGCCGGCCTCGTCGCCCGCCCGCCGATGCCGTGCATCATTGCCGCCGCGAGGCAGCACGCGGGCACGGTTCTGTGTGTCGGCGGCGCGGTTCGCGACGCTCTACTCGATCGCCCGGCAGCCGACGTCGACGTCGCCGTAAGCGGCGACCTCGCCGCCTTCGTCGATGCCTTCGCGCGATCCTGCGGCCGGCGGCCCCAGGACATCGGCGACGCCTGGCGGCACACCCGGCGGACGTTTGTCGACGATGTCCAGGTGGACATCGGTACCATGCTCGGCAGCGAGGCCGAGGACCTGTCGCAGCGGGACTTCACCATCAACGCGATGGCGGTGGACCTTTCGCTGCTGGCGACGGCCGGGCCCACCCTGATCGACCTGCACGGCGGTGCGCGAGACGTCCAGCGACGCGTCATACGAATGCTCTCCGCGACCTCTCTGCAGGACGACCCGCTGAGAATGCTTCGCGCCGTCCGGTACCTCGGAACGTTGGACGGCTTCGCCATCGACGAAGAGACTGAGGAGGCGATCCGAGCGCATGCGGACGACGTCACCCGGGTCGCTGCGGAGAGAGTGCAAACGGAGTGGATGCACCTGCTGGCCGGGTCTCGCTGGTGCGACGCGGTCGAGCGAGCGGCAGCGCTCGGGCTGGATCGGCCAACTCTTGGTGCCCGCGTCGATCTGCAGAGCACCCGCGGCTGGGCCGCGTTCGAGAACGCGGTGGACGCGACGGTTGCGGATGCCGACTGCATCGTCGTGCGGCTCGCCGCGATTCTCGGCGAGAATGCCGTGGCGGACCCCGCGGGCGCGGGCCGGCGTCTGGTCGGTCGGCGCTGGCCGAGCGTGATCGCCGGCCGTGCCGGTCGCGTTGCCTCCTGGGCGGCTCGGGCCGCGGGCGCGGCGGACGACGAGCTCGTCGACTGGGCGCTGCGTGACCCCGCCGATGCTGCTCTCGCGGCCCTGCTTGCCCAGGCCCTCGGCAGCAAGCCAGGGAATATCGGCATCGCCCGCCTGCAACGTTACGCGTGCCGTGCCGCCGAGAAGCGTTGGCTCAGCGGGCTCGACTTACGCGCCTGGGGGATGGACCCGGGGCCGGCGCTGGGCGCCGTGCTTCGAGAGGCGGCCCGGGGACAGATAGCGCGCCGTTGGCGCTCGGCGGAGGAGCTGCGCCACTGGGCACGAGGACGTGCGGGCGAGCGGGAGGACAGCCGGGATGGTTGAAGACGGGCGAACGGTGGCCGATGTCGGCGAGATAACGCTGGTCGATCGTATCCTCGAGATCCTCGCGGCTCCCGTCGCCGATGCCCCGGGCCCGGCGTTGCCGCGGGTCCGCGTCGGTCCCGGCGACGACGCCGCCGTGGTCACGTCTTCCGGCGACATGGTGCTGACGAGCGATGCACAACACGAGAACGTGCACTTTCGCCGCGATTGGATCGGGGCAGAGATGCTCGGTCGCCGGTCGATCGCCGTCAACGCCTCCGATCTGGGCGCCATGGGGGCGACGCCCGTGGGGTTTCTCGTGTCGCTGGCGCTGCCGCCGGATACCCGCGTGGATTGGGTGGAGCACCTTGCGTGGGGCCTGCGCCAGGGCGCCGAGCGCGTCGGAGCGTCGGTGATCGGCGGCGACGTCGCCGGCGTCCCGGCGCGCGTGGCCATCAACATAACCGCCGTTGGGGCGG
>CBDUAS010000488.1:0-3446 GCA_965365185.1 uncultured bacterium
ATCGAGGAGGGCATCGACGGGCTCATCCACATCTCCGACATGTCCTGGACCAAGCGCGTCGAGCATCCCTCGGAAGTCCTGCAAAAAGGCCAGGAGGTCGAGGTCGCCGTGCTCAGCGTGGACGCCGAGCGTCAGCGCCTGTCGCTGGGCCTCAAGCAGCTTCGCCCGAACATCTGGGACAAGTACGCCGAAAAGCACCAGCAAGGCGAGGTGGTGGAAGGCAAGGTCACCAAGCTGACGAACTTCGGCGCTTTCGTCGAGCTGGACGAGGGCATCGAGGGGCTCGTGCACGTATCGGAGATCGCCGATCGTCACGTGAAAGACCCTGCCGACGAGCTGAAGGTTGGCGATACGTTGAAGGTGAAGGTCCTCAAGATCGATGCGGAGGCGCACAAGATCAGCTTGTCCGCCAAGGAGGCCGACGGCCCCTCGACCGGTCGCGAGGCGCAGCCCGAAGCCCCCTCCGTACCGCTGACGCAGTACGAGCAGGACGGCAAGATTTCGATCGGCGACGTGATCGACCTTTCCGGCCTGGGAAAAATGAAGTCCGACGCCGACGAGGAGAACGAGGACGAGGAGCAGTAGACGGATGACCAAGGCCGACCTCATCGAAGAAGTTGCGGCGGTCTCGCGTCTCAGCAAGAAGAGCTCGGAAATCGTCGTCAACACGTTCTTCGAAAGCATCGTCGGCTCGCTTCAGCGTCGGGAAAAGATCGAGTTGCGCGGCTTTGGGTCGTTCAAGCTGCGCCGGCGGCGGGCACGTATCGGTCGAAACCCGAAGACCGGTGAGCGCGTCGACGTGCCAGCGAAGGTGGTTCCGTACTTCAAACCCGGCAAGGACCTGCGCGAGCTGGTCAACAAGTAGGTAGGGGCGGCGCGGCCGCGTGCCTGCCGCCGGATCGACGACCTCTCGCCTCCGTGGCGGTCATATGGAACGCCTGTGGACACCGTGGAGATACGAGTACGTGAGCGGTCTGGGCGACGAGGTCGAGGGCTGCGTCTTGTGCGACGCAGTCGCCGGCGGCCCGGAACATGACGAGGCCAAGCTCGTTTTGTACCGCGGCAGCCTCAACTACGTCATCATCAACAAGTATCCCTACACCAGCGGCCACCTCATGGTCGCTCCCTTCGAGCACGTCGCCGAGTTACGCGCCTCCGAGCCGGCCCAGCTCGATGAGATGATGCGACTCGCCCGGGTGTGTGAGACCATCCTCGCGGAAAGCTACAACCCGCACGGCTTCAATATCGGCATGAACATCGGCAGGGCTGCGGGGGCGGGGATCTGGGAGCACCAACATCTCCATGTCGTTCCACGCTGGCTCGGGGACGCCAGCTTCATGAGTGCCACGGCTCAGGTCCGGGTGATCCCGGAGACACCCGAAACCACGTTTTGCCGCCTGCGGCCGCAGTTCGACGCCCATTTCTCTTCCGAAGCAACGGAGCAGGATTGATGGATCCGAGACTCACCGACAGCCAAACGGAGCTGCAAGAACGCGCCCGAGCCGCCATGGCCGGCGTGCGGGACGCCGCGAGCTCGATCGACGAGGGCCTGTCCGGTTCCCGCGAGCTCATCGCCGGCATCGGCGCCGCCGGAGTACTCGCCGTGTGCCTGCCGCAGAGTTACGGCGGCGGTGGCGGCGGCCGCACCGAGTATGCGCTCGTGTGCGAGGAGCTGGGCGCGGCCAGCGCCAGCGTCGGGGTGGCGGCTGTGGCGCACGTGGTCGCTGCACTCCTGGTGGATGCTGTCGGCAGCGAAGACGCCAAGCAAGAGCTGCTGCCCGCCCTGGCATCCGGTAGCAAGGTGGCGACGATTGCCCTCGACGGGGGCGGTTCTCTGCTCGATTCTCCGGCGGTCAGCATCGCCGCGGCGGGCGCCGAGTCGTCGGCCACGTTGAGCGGCGTTGCCCGTGCTGTCGCCGGGGCCGCCGAGGCGGATATCTTCCTTGTTCCGGCGATCGACGGCACCGACGACACGACGCGGATCTTCGTCATCGAGAGGGGCGCAGATGGTCTCCACGTCGGCGCCGAGCGGCGCAAGCTGGGGCTGAACGGCTCCGGGTTGGCGGACGTCACCCTCGATGGAAGTGCGGCGGCACCGCTTTCGGCAGCGGATGCTTCGGCGGCGCTCGAAACCGCCGCCGACGACCTCAGGATCGGGCTTGCCGCCCTGTGCACGGGCATCGGGCGGGCGGCTCTGGAGGCAAGTACGGCTTACGTCACCGCTTCGGAAGCGGGGCTCGATCGGGCGCAGTCCGTGCAATGGTTGCTCGCCGACATGGCCACCGAGACAGAAGCCGGCAGGCTGCTGACCTGGTACGCCGCTTCCCGTGGTTCGGCGGCAGAGCTGCGCGAGGCCGCGGCGATGGCGCGCCTGCTGGCGTCCGATGCTGCTGTCGGTGCCAGCCGCGGCGCGGTGCAGATTCTCGGTGCCGGCGGCGGGGATGACGCCGCGCGGGTGGAGCTGTTGTATCGAGACGCGAAAGCCATGGAGGTTCATCATGGCGCGTCCGAATCACAACAGCGCGAGGTGGCGAGGCAGCTCCTGCCCGATCTCTTCGAGGACGTGACCGGCTGATCCACAGCGAGGCGCTGAGGCCATGGATTGGGACCTGAACGCGGACCAGCGAATGATCCGCGACACGGTGCGAGAGTTCGTTGCCGCGGAGATTGCTCCGCACGCCGCCGACTGGGACCGGGAGAAGATCTTTCCGGCGGACGTCTTTCGGCAGCTCGGCGAGATGGGTCTTTTCGGCATGACGATCGCGGAGGAGCGCGGCGGTGCCGGTCTCGACCTGATCACCTACTGCCTGGTTCTCGAGGAGCTCGCTCGCGGCGACGCCTCGACCTGTGTCGCCATAAGTGTGACCAATTCCGTGTACTGCGCACCGTTGCAGCGCTACGGCAACGCCGAGCAGCAGCAACGATTCCTCGCGCCCTGCGCGCAGGGCGATTGGCTGGGGGCGTTCTGCCTGTCGGAGCCCGACGCAGGCTCGGACGCCGGCGGCCTGAAGGTGCGCGCGGATCGCCTCGGGGGGGACTTCGTCATCAACGGCACCAAGGCGTGGGTGACGAACGGCGGTGTCTGCGGCGCGATGCTGGTCTTCGCGGTCACCGGGCACGACTTTGCGCGCGCCGTCCGACTCGCGCCGGATCAGCGCCCTCGTGGTTCCGTCCGACCATCCGGGCGTGGAGCTGGTGCACGAGGAGGAGAAGATGGGAATCCGTTCCTCGCGTACCAGCCAGGTGGCATTCGACGACTGCCGGGTGCCCGCGGATTGGATGCTCGGCGATGCAGGCCAGGGGCTGGAAATCGCCCTCAACAGCCTTGACGGCGGTCGCGCCGGGATCGCCGCACAGTCCGTGGGCATTGCCCAAACCGCGTTGCAGCTCACGCTGCGGTACGTGGCGGAGCGGCAGGCCTTCGGCGGCCCGATCGGACGCTTCGA
>CBDUAS010000489.1:0-3446 GCA_965365185.1 uncultured bacterium
CGGCGACCTCGCCCACGGGGCGCGCGGGTCCCCCCAAAGGCGGCACCGCCTCGATGTTCCAGCCGCCGGCGCCGCGACGCAAGAAGGCGATCTCGCTGCCGTCCGGAGCCCAGGTCGGAGCGGCGACGTCGGTGGATCCGTCGGTGAGTCGCAGGGGATCTCCGCTGTCGACCTGCTGGACATAGAGATCGAAGTTCCCGCCCGCGTCCGCGTCGCCACCGTCCCACGCAAAAGCCACGAAGCGGCCGTCCGGCGACAACGCCGGGTACGTTTCGGAGCCCACCAGGGCCGTCAACGGCACGGCTCGCACCCCGGCGCCGGGAGTGTCGGCCCCGGTGGCGTCGGTCGTACCGACAAGGCGCTCGAGGCCGCCTCCGGCCCACAGCCCGAGCACCGCGACGAGGAGGGCGATGAGCGCTGCGGATGCCCAACGGCGGCGTCTGGCAGAAACGCGACGTGTGGAACCGGTTACCGCCCCGGTGAGCGAAAAGAGCGTCTCTTCGAGCTGACGGCGAGCCTCGGCGATATCGGAAAGACGCTGTTCGGGATCCGTTTGCAGGCACCGGCGAACAACCTCGCGAACGGCGGCGGGTGTGGACGGCGGTAATGCTTCCCAGTCGACATTTCCTTCGATGATCGCCGCAAGCGTATCGCCGACTACCTGGCGCTCGAACGCGCGGCGTCCGCTCAGCATCTCGAACAGCACGCAACCGAAGGCCCAGATGTCGGTGCGAGCGTCGACCGGCAGTCCGCGCACCTGCTCCGGACTCATGTAGGGGGCGGTGCCCAGGACCAAGCCGCCCGTGGTGAGCGCCGCGGAGTCGATCCTCGTGGCCATGGCCCCCGCGCCCGGTTGCTCGATGCCGAGCGCCTTGGCCACGCCGAAGTCCAGCAGCTTGACGACGCCGTCCGGCGTGACCATGACGTTTGCCGGCTTCAGGTCGCGGTGGATGATCTGTCGGGTGTGCGCGGCGGCAAGGGCGTCGGCAATCTGCCGGCAAATGTCGAGCGTTTCCACGAGCGGCATACGGCCCTCTTCCAGGCGCTGCCAGAGCGATTTGCCGTCGACCAGCTCCAGCACGAGGAAACGCTTGTCCTCGGCCTGCTCGATGCTGTGGATGCCCGCGATGTTCGGGTGGTTGACCGCCGCCAGCAGCTTGGCCTCACGATCGAATCGCGCCAGCGGTTCTTCGTCGCCCGAGAGCTCTTCGGTCAGGACCTTCAGCGCCACATCGCGCTCGAGCTGTGTGTCGTGGGCGCGGTACACCTCGCCCATGCCGCCGGCGCCGAGCGGCTCGAGAATCTCGTAATGTGCGAGCATTCGTCGGGTCACATCCGAACCTTCGCGCGGGCATGAGGCCACCGGGCGGGCATGACACCACCGGGTGGGCATGAGACCACCGGGCGGGCATGCGACCACCGGGCGGGCATGCGACGACCGGGCAGGCATGCGACGACCGGGCGGGCATGCGACGATCGGGTCGCTTCATTCTAGCCGACGTCGCCGACGCGACCAGCGGGGTAGCGGCCGGTGGCACAATCGGCGCGCTCCAGCAGGGAAAGGACGTCCGCAAGGTGGGCGTTGTCGTGCGGCGTCGGCATCGGATAATCTGCGAACCTCCCCACACGACCCGGCTCCCGCGCCGCTCCCGGGCGCATACGCCTGCGACGGCCGTCGCTGGAAAGCATTAGGTCCCACACGAAGGCGCGCGTAACGCCGATGATCGGAACCTCCCTCGGGCGCTACAAGATCCTCGAGCAGCTCGGCGCCGGCGGCATGGGCGAGGTGTACCTGGCCGAGGATACGCACCTGCGTCGCAAAGTCGCCGTGAAGGTCCTGCCGGCCGCCTGGGCGTCCGATCCCGACAGGCTGGCGCGCTTCGTACAGGAGGCGCGGGCCGCCGCCGCGCTCAACCACCCGCACATCGCCGCGGTCTTCGATGGCGGAAGCGCCGCTGTGGATATCGAAGGCACCGTCGTGCACTACATCGTCCAGGAGTACCTCGAGGGGCAGACGCTACGCGAAATGATCGCCGAGGGCCTGCCGCCGCTGCGCAGGTCCCTGGCGCTGGCCACGGAGATCGTCGAGGCACTCGCCGTCGCCCATGCCGGTGGCATCCTGCACCGCGACGTGAAACCGGAGAACGTCTTCGTTACCCGCGACGGGCACAGCAAGCTGCTCGACTTCGGTCTCGCAAAGCTCATGGCTCCGCAGGCCTCCGAAGGCGGACCAGCACGCGCAGAGGCAAGCACGATTCCACCGCTGGCGACACACTCGCCCACCTACGTCGGCACCGCGATCGGCCAATTCATGGGAACGGCGGGCTATGCGGCGCCCGAGCAAATCGACGGAGGCACGATCGATCGGCGCACCGACCTGTTTGCCTTCGGCTGCTTGCTGTACGAGCTGTGCAGCGGAGAAACACCATTCGCCGGCAAGAGCGTGCACGACACGCTCCACCGGATCGTGCACGAAGAGCCGGCACCGCTCGCTGATGTTCGCCTGCCGCTGCGTTTGCGCTGGATTCTCGAGAAATGCCTGCAGAAGGATCCGGCGGCTCGCTACCAGGACGGCGACGACTTGCTCGTAGACCTGCGCGCCTTGAGCGAGCGTGTTGCCAGCGGTACGGCGGAGTCGGCGGCCGTCGGGCAGGTCGACGGCGCGCCCCCACGCGGGGTGAGTTGGCGGACGCACGCAGGCTGGGCGGCGGCGCTCGTGATTGCGGTGGCCACGACGGCGTCGTTGCTGATGAGCGCGGGTTCCGATCGCCCGGCGAGGGATCGGCCCGCACGACGGCTCGCAGTCGACCTCGACGCAGCCGGCGAGCTCGGCGGCCTGCCGGTTTTTTCGCCCGACGGGACAAAGATCGCGTCGTTTTCGAGGGGCGTGCTGCGGGTCCTGGATCTGCAAAGCGGTCAGCTACGGGAGCTGTTCGAGGGTGAGCCGACGCGGGGCGGCTCGACACCGATGTGGTCGCCCGACTCCGCGTCGTTGGCGTTCGTGGTACCGGAAGACGGTCTGTTGCGCATCCGCACAGTCGCGGCGAGCGGCGGAACGCCGCAGATCATCTACGAGGGCCAACGGCCGGGTGCTGCAGAACGGGAGGGCGGCGGCCGGGGCCTCGCGGACGACGGCCGGCGGACGGGTGCCGGGGGCGGCCGCGGCGCAGGCGGCGGATTCGGTGCCGGTGGTGGGGCTTGGCGTCGCGACGACACGATCGTCTTCGGCAGCAGCACCGGGCTCATCGCCGTTTCGGTGGACGGCAGCGGCGCGCGCCCCTTGTATGCGGCGGACGATCGCGACGACGGAACGATGCGGACGGCGCCCGGTCTGCTCCCCGACGAGACGCTCCTGTACATGCTGCATCGCGTTCGCGACCTGCTCCTCGCGCATCGAGAGCCCGTCGATCGCGTCTTCAGCCTGACGGGAGCGGGAACGGTAGTCA